>JBFPJN010000024.1 GCA_040839025.1 Alphaproteobacteria bacterium LSUCC0719 | reverse complement strand
CCCCTCAGTGACTCTCCTAGAGTCATACAGGGCATGTCTGTGAGGCATTGTGGGTGTGCATGTCAGTGACCCATTGGATTGACCCAAAAGGCAACTGTCTGTGGTTACCAGTGTCTCAACCCAATCTGTGTAACAGCCTGTGCATATATACGTAGGCACCGGAGGTGGCTCATGCCTACCCATCTTGTAGGTACATGTATGTGTAGTAGGCTATTTCCATTACCAGTAGATTTCTAGGTGAGGCATGAAGGCGTCTATTCATAGGCATGTATAAAGACACCTAGCCCCTCACTTTCCCCATACTCAGTAGAAACTCAGGATATCACCTGACTGCTGTTACTATCCCTGTACTGATAACGATAAGCACGGACTGACGCACAAACTGACGCACAGGATGTGCCTGTTGACGGTGACCAGCTGATACGTAGACTGGCGGTATTGCTCATATATCAGTGCATGTCAGTGCCTACATCGGGAACCACTATACTCAGCGGGCACCAT
>JBFPJN010000023.1 GCA_040839025.1 Alphaproteobacteria bacterium LSUCC0719 | reverse complement strand
GTGGAAATGGCAAATCTGAGCGGTTCAGATTGATCTCAAAAAGCCCTTTCTCATAGGTGATCTCATCGACAAGACCATTTCCAAGCCACCTAATAAGAATAATCTCAAAAGCATAATCCTGATGATTATTGCGATGGGCTGTTTTACGTTCGCTGACTTACTGATCAAGATTGCCAGCCAAACAATGCCTGTAGGTCAGATAATGATCCTTCTTGGCATCGGATCGTCCTTTGTTTTTTTGACACTCCTGAGGATGAAGGGGGAAGCCATACGGCTTTCACCCCTGTTGAACTCGTCAGTGATGTTACGCAATGTCGGTGAAGTTGTCGCGGCAACCAGCATGTGTCTGGCACTGGCTTATGTGCCGATATCCACGATTGGAGCGATTATCCAAACGGTGCCGCTGATGATAACCGCTGTTGCCGCGCTGTTTCTTGGAGAGCGGGTCGGAATACGCCGCGCGCTGGCAATTTGCGTTGGTTTTCTGGGAACCCTTTTCATCGTCCAGCCCGGCGACACCAACTTCGACGTGATGACCGGCCTCGTATTTGTGTCCGCGATTGGCATGACGTTGCGGGACGTGGGCACAAAACTGGTGTCCGACAGCTTCTCAACCCTGCTTCTGTCATTTTATTCTTGCGTCCTGTTCGCCTCCAGCGGCCTTGTTCTGCT
>JBFPJN010000022.1 GCA_040839025.1 Alphaproteobacteria bacterium LSUCC0719 | reverse complement strand
CAGGCATCGGTCATGCCTATGGCAGAGGCTATAGCGTCGAGATACTGGCTAAATGGATGCAGAAGATTGAGTGCTAGTGACTGGCTGCAAACCTGATGGCATCTTCAAGCCGGTCATCACCCCAAAATATCTCGTTGCCTATAGAGAATGAAGGCGCACCAAAGACTCCCAGTTGCTTGGCTTCCTCAGTATTCGCTTCGTACATCTGCTGGATGGCTTCATCTTTGGCTTGATGCATGATGTCATCATAATCAAGTTTCATGGTCTTCAGGACCAGTCGTAGATTCTGCTCTGAGCCAGCCTCCATGCCCGACACAAACCACAGACGGTAGGTCTCCTCAAAATACTCCAGATACCTGCCTTGTTGGTTCAGGACTATGCCAATCTTGTTGGCTTGGTCGAATGCTTGCAGTGGATAAGGTGCTGGCAGTTTGGGCTTAGGCAAACCATACCAATCCGCCCGACGTTCAATATCTCGCCACATGTAATCCACCTTCGTTTTCTTTGATGGTGGAAATGGAATGTTGTCCATCGACTTCATGATGGCACGAATGCTGATGGGCTTGACTGATAGATTCAGGCTCATATCCCGCTGAATAGCATTGATACGAAGTGCTGTCAGATAGCTGTAGGTGCTACCAATCGACAACCAAGCTGTAATCGGTTGAGACATCCTGTACGTCACCTGACCTGTTAGCACATAAAATGCTGACATATCAGTGATGTACATGAAGAAATGGTGCCCGC
>JBFPJN010000021.1 GCA_040839025.1 Alphaproteobacteria bacterium LSUCC0719 | reverse complement strand
TGAGAAAGAAATATGCGAACCAACACGTGATGAATCGTGATGGTGTTTACTACTATGTTCGGCATATTCCCCAAGACCTCGCCCAACATTATTGTGTCAACAGGCTGTGTTTCAGCTTGCGAACCAAATCACTTCAATCTGCGAACCGTGCAGCAAAGTCAGTAAGCCAAAGGCTTGAAGACTATTGGCTAGGACTGCGGCTGCAGCGGATGGAAATTCCAGCCATGCATGTATTGAAGCAGGACAATGGGGTTCCTGATGACAGCCCCATGCTTTCAGACGCATGTGACCTTTATCTGCGTTTGAAAGGTTCAGGTAAGGACAAGGTGTTTTGGCGTACTGCAAACCGAAACATTGAATATGTAATCAAGGTGCTTGGTGACCGCCCAATTGCTTCCTACACATCAGCAGAAGCTGCCAAGTTCCGTGACTGGTTAATGGAACAAGGAATGGGGATGAAGACGGTCAAGCGTGTCTTTGCGACCGTCAGGGCCATTGTGAACCTATCTATATCTGAAGAGGGTTTGAATTGTACCAATGCCTTTTCAAAGACCTATTTCCCAGAGAATGGTGTGGAAGCGAAACGCCAGCCAATACCCATCCAGAGCATCAGAAGTATCCAACGGCTTTGCAGGTCATTGGATGACGACATGAGATGGTTGGTGGCACTCATTAGTGACACTGGCATGAGGCTTGGAGAAGCGGCTGGGCTTCGCTTAACAGACATCAGATTGGATGCACCAATCCCGCATATCGACTTGCAACCACACCCGTGGCGGTCTTTGAAGACAAGAGGAAGCCAAAGACTAATCCCACTCGTAGGCAGTTCGCTATGGGCAGCTGAACGCCTCATGGACTCCAGTGGCGACGATATTATGGCGTTTCCACGTTACTGTAATGACAGAGGCTGCAACGCCAATTCAGCTAGCAATGGCCTCAATAAATGGCTGCACCAACACGCACCTGATAGCTGTGTGATTCACAGTTTTCGACATAGTCTACGTGACAGACTACGAGCAGTAGAATGCCCCAGTGATATCGTGGACGCTATTGGCGGCTGGACTACAGCTGGCATTGGCCAGTCTTATGGAAATGGGTATCCATTGGACGTTCTGGATAAGTGGATGCAACGTATTTCGTAAGGC
>JBFPJN010000020.1 GCA_040839025.1 Alphaproteobacteria bacterium LSUCC0719 | reverse complement strand
GGGTAACCGTAGAGTGGTACAATATGTGTACCAAAGAGGCACAACCTACTACTTCGTCAGGCGTGTCCCTAAGGATGTCCAGCGTCACTACAAGTCGTCGAGAGTGGTCATTTGCCTGAAGACAAGCCGACGTGAACAGGCTGTCCGAGCTGGGATGTCTATCGCCCAAAGGCTCGAGGATTACTGGTTGTCGTTGCGATTGGCCAACCTCGACATCCCCGGCTTGCATCTGCTTCGGGATAGACCACTACCAACCACCTCTACCTCATCACAGACACTCCATGATGCGCTGGAGCTTTACCTCAGGCTGAAGGGCGTTGGTAAGGGGAAGGTGTTCCGTCGAGGTGCCGAGAGGAACATCCAGACCGTCATCGACGTCTTGGGCGATAGACCGATAGACGCCTACTCATCCTCAGACGCTGCCTCTCTTCGTGATTACCTTCTGGCCAAGGGACTGACGACGAACTCGGTGAAACGCAACTTCTCGACCATTCGCTCTATCATCAACCTGTGCATCCAGGAGCACGGTCTCGACTGCCGCAACGCCTTCTCTCGTGTCTATCTGCCGGACCTTGAGGACAATAAGAGACGCAAGCCCATACCGCTGGATAACATCAGGCGCATACAACGAGACTGTAGAGTGGAGGACGATGAGGCCAGGTGGCTTGTCGCCCTCATCGCCGACACAGGCATGAGGTTGTCTGAGGCTGCCGGTCTTCACATCGACGATATCGTTCTGGAAGACGACACCCCCTACATCAACCTCACACAGCATCCTTGGCGGTCTTTGAAGACGAAGGGCAGCCAGAGGCAAATACCGCTGGTTGGCTCGGCCCTCTGGGCTGCCAGGCGCATCAAGGAGGTCAATGGTTCGTCCACCCACGCCTTCCCTCGATACAACAAGACGACCACCACCAATGCCAACTCAGCCTCCGCCGCTATCAACAAGTGGCTGAGGCCAAGGGTGCCTGAAGGGTGTGTCATCCACTCCTTCAGACACTCGCTCAGAGACCGCCTGAGGGCCGTAGAGTGTCCTTCCGACATGATTGACCAGATAGGCGGCTGGGCCACGGCTGGCGTCGGTCAGGCGTATGGCGATGGCTACGGCATAGACAAGAAGTGGGAGTGGTTGTCGGCTATCACATAAGGGAGCCTG
>JBFPJN010000019.1 GCA_040839025.1 Alphaproteobacteria bacterium LSUCC0719 | reverse complement strand
CTTCATGTACATCACTGATATGTCAGCATTTTATGTGCTAACAGGTCAGGTGACGTACAGGATGACGTACAATCAATACCCTCATATCCGTGTTCGCAGTGGCATCTATCACTTTGTCAGGCGTGTGCCTGCTGACCTTCAGCAGCATTATCGCAGTAACAGGGTGAGCATCAGTCTGAGGACGAAGTCAGCCAGAGCAGCATCTCGTTCTGCTGTGTCTATCAGCCAAAGGCTGGATGATTACTGGCATGGGCTGAGACTGCAGAAGATGGATGTGCCAGCTTTGCATCTGGTCATTGATGATGACGCTGACGTGCCGGATAACAGCCCCACCATGATGGAGGCTGTGGAGACTTATCTCAGGCTGAAGGCAGATAAGCAGACACCAACCTTCATCCGTGCTGCCAAGCGCAATGGCAGGTATGTAGCAGAGGCTTTGGGCAACAGGCCTATAACGTCATACTCATCATCTGATGCAGCTGCCTTCCGTGACCATCTGTTCGACAAAGGCCTGTCGCTTGGCAGTGTGAAGCGCATCTTCGGGTCTGTGCGGTCCATCATCAATCTTGTGATGCGGGAGCATGGCATTGAAGGCAGCAATGCCTTTGCCAAGACCTACATGCCTGACCGGGATGACAGCCAAGACAGACAACCTGTTCCGCAGGACAAATTGATAATCCTGCAAAAGGCGTGTCAGGAAACTGATGATGAGATGCGCTGGCTGCTGGCTCTCATCAGCGACACTGGGATGCGCCTCAGTGAAGCTGCAGGGCTGCACAGAGACGACATCGTGCTGAATGCACCAACACCCCACATCAGCCTCACAGCACATCCGTGGAGGCGTCTGAAGACCAAGAGCAGTGCAAGACATATCCCACTTGTGGGAACGGCTCTATGGGCAGCACAGAGACTGCAACAGCATGATAGTAGCTATACCTTCCCTCGCTATTGTGATGGCAAGACATGCAATGCCAACTCAGCCAGTGCTGCGCTGAACAAGTGGATGAAGACCATCATCGGCGGCGACTATGTCATGCATGGCCTCCGGCACAGCCTCAGAGACCGTCTGAGGGCTGTTGAATGTCCATCAGACATCATCGACCAGATAGGTGGGTGGACCACTACAGGCATCGGTCATGCCTATGGCAGAGGCTATAGCGTCGAGATACTGGCTAAATGGATGCAGAAGATTGAGTGCTAG
>JBFPJN010000018.1 GCA_040839025.1 Alphaproteobacteria bacterium LSUCC0719 | reverse complement strand
TTAGCTGTCTTTATACCTACCTATGAATAGACACTTACATGCCTCACCTAAACTACCCTTAACATCCCAACACCTGCCCACGGATGGGCCATGGGGGGTGTGTAAATATTATGTTGTTTAGGTGTTACACGAATGGATTTAATAGTTCCTTTCCCATAATTTTGCCTTGCAGTATACGTCATGAGCCAAACAAGTTTTCTCGCCCACTTCATTTTACAGGATGCATGTCATGCTAGGTGCAATATTCCTGATTTTCCTGTTCCAATTAATCGGTGAGGCGACACAAAAATATTTTGCATTGCCAGTTCCCGGGCCAGTTATCGGTCTGGTTTTGATGTTGGTCTGCCTCTTATGGTCAAAGCGGATCGACGTCCCATTTGTTGCAGACTTGCGATGCAAACTCGTTACCACATCACAACAGCTGATTGGATATCTTTCACTGCTTTTTGTGCCAATTGGGGTGGGCGTGATCATGCACCTAAAGCTGCTTGAGACGCAGCTTGCGCAGATTATAGGCGTCATCACCATTGGCACCATCACCACAATTGTTTTCACAGCCTTCATTTTTCTAAAGGCTGGTGGGGCCATCAAGGATGAATGAGGCAGCCAAGCTTTATGATGTTTGGGTCTACTTGCAGGCGGAGCCGCTTTTCTGGCTAACGCTGACTATTGGTGCTTATCTACTGGCTGATAGAATATACAAGGCGTCTGGACTCTTCCCGCTTTTGAATCCAGTAGCATTGAGCATAATTTTTGTAGCCGCATGCCTTATAGCATTCGGAGTAGAATACGAACGATACTTTGAAGGTGCCAAGTTTATTCACTTTCTACTTGGGCCAACCACTGTCGCCTTATCCGTCCCGATTTACTTGAACTGGGCAACCGTTCTTAAGACAAGACGTGCAATTCTGATTTCTGTTTCCTTGGGTTCACTTTTTGCCATTGGCATAACCTTCACTGTGGCAAATCTGCTTCAACTTGATCCTATTACCATACGATCATTATTGCCTAGGAATGTAACCGCACCAATTGCCATGGGCATCTCAGAACTGATCGGTGGAGTACCATCTTTGACCGCAATCATAACAATAGTGACAGGCATCCTAGGTGCAGCACTTGGCAGTTTTGTTTTGGATCTTTTCAAAATCAAAGATATGGCAGCGAGGGGTTTTGCCTTTGGTCTCGCAAGTCATGGAATTGGAACAGCCCGTGCGATGTCTAAAGATAGTCAAGCAGGGGTATTCGCTGCTGTAGCTATGGGTTTAAGTGGTATTATTACAGCCGCCATAATTCCTCTTGCCTACATAATTCTCACAGACTTCGCTGGCTTTGCGGTCAAATAGATGGTTTTGGGCTGGGCTTCAAAAATCTGTTTAACAC
>JBFPJN010000017.1 GCA_040839025.1 Alphaproteobacteria bacterium LSUCC0719 | reverse complement strand
GGCCACCTTGGAACCAGAACCAGTCTTTGTTGTTGATTGAAGACTCACTCTAGGGGCTTGTTTGCTTGCGCCAGCTTGAATCACCCAGACGGGGATTGAGTTTTCCACCGATCATCCAGGAAAAAAGTAGCAGACTGCCGCCAAACGCAAACACCATTGCCAGAGGTGCCACCAACAGAACCAACGCCGATGCGCCCGGTGTTATGATCGCAGAGACATCCCGAAAACTGGAATATACCGCCGACATTTCGTTACGGTCGGATGGTTTGACCGCCATGAGAAAGGGCAATCCACCACAGATATCCAGAAAGATCATCGCAAGAGAACCGACAAACAGGAGGCAAATCGCAAAATACGGCCAGTTTCCCGTGATCCCCGCCAGGCTGAACATAACTCCGGCCAGCAGGAATCCATACCGGATCGCCCGTTTGACCCCGAGGCGGCGAAGCAGGAAAAGCATCAAGGGCGTTGTGAAGAGCAAACTATTGGTGAGTGAAAGCAACAACCCGCCAATCGATGGGCCAAGTCCGTTTTCAAGCGCATAGATCGGCAGATAGACCACATAGACCCACCAGCCGCAGGACCTTGTGACAGCGAAAATCCAACCCGCAACAAGGCGCTTTTGTTTGAAGAATCGCCCAAGATACGCCAGAGGATTGATTGCCGGTGAACTCGCCCTGATGATCAACCGACCGTTTCCAAGGCGCATGAACCAGAAAATGATCAGCAGGGCCACCGCGGCAGTCATGGAAATCAGGAACGGCAGCGGGCGCCACCACTCCCAGAATACGACACCAAGCACAGGCCCCAAGGTCCAGCCAACAGCCGAATACAGCATCCTGAGGGTTTCGCATTTTCCAAAATCGTGCCGCTTGACATAGTCCAGCACATACGCATTGAGACAGACAAAGAGCACCACGGTGGCAAAGGTGGTGAGCATAAGGCCGACAATAACACCATAAGGATGGCCCGATGCCGCAAGTCCCGGCCCGCAGAACATCATCACCGCCCCCAGACTGTAGGTCCAGCGGCGCGACAATTTACGGCTGATCGTCGGCACGAGAAGGCCAACCAGAAGCGACGCACATCCGATCAGAAAATAAACCTCACTGACGGCCTGCGCTTGGGTGAGCGCGTTGTACATTTCCAGCGGGAAGACAGAAACAAGACTGCCTCTGGCAATGGCTTCTACGCCGGTCAGGGTTGCAAACCCATGAACGCTTGGTGCCGGCGCGTGGCGAACAAATTCAGGTATGCTGCGCTCAAACATATTGCCACCATTTTAGTGGCAGGTTGTCACGAACATGAATCGCTGTCTAACAAGAGGACGACAGTCCTGGATGTCGATTTTGCACTAGTTTCCAGAATTCACGCCGCTGAAACGATCTGGAAGCCGGTGCCATCAATCAGAAAAGTGGCGTCGGCGCGGTTGCTATAGGCAGCAAACCCCAGGTAACCCAAAATCAAAGCGAGGATGAACAGCTTGAGCTTGGTTCGTTTGGGTTTAACAGGTCCGAGGGGAGCGTCGGAAACTATGGCCGATGTGGCAAGGATTTTGCCAAGCTTATAGTCTTCCTTGATCTCATCCTTCGCGAAGGTGAGTTTGATGTCGTCGTTGTTCATGTTGTCTTTCGAAATGTGGCTTGGTGACAGCCGTCTGAGTACCGGTGGATTATGTAGGAATTATGTTCCAATTCGGCCCTTAGTTAGAAACACCGTCACAATAAATTTCACATGAACAAGGCATGTCACTCTTGTCACTCTTCTGTCACTCTTGGCACTTGATTTTGAGTGACAAGTCGCCGATCCAATCGATAGACTCAAACCATCGACAACACACGACACAGGCGGTGTTCGAGGACAGACAGGGGTTTCAAGCTTTTCGAAGGATGGTAGCGGAGGAGGGACTCGAACCCCCGACACGCGGATTATGATTCCGCTGCTCTAACCAGCTGAGCTACTCCGC
>JBFPJN010000016.1 GCA_040839025.1 Alphaproteobacteria bacterium LSUCC0719 | reverse complement strand
CATTGGCTATGCACAGCAAGCATGGCTACACATGCAGTGCTAGACAGCCTGTATGAGTCTTACAGAGGCTTTGTGTCTTAGTGTTATCAGTATAGGGAAAGTGTGGGCATTGAGATGCCACACAGAAACTTACTGGTAATGGAAAGGACCTACATATCCTTATCGTTATCAGTATAGGGATAGTGACTACACTTAGGTGATATCTTGAGTTTCTAAAGGATATTTTGAGTTTATACAGCAATCAGCTTAAAATTGACGACGTGATGGAAATTGCATTTCCTCAGCCTAAAGTAACTGATCTATTAACAAAGTGGCTGGCAATCAAAACGTCATGCAAACACTTAGGGGCATTGCATCCCACTGGCTTGGATTGGTTATGTTGCTTTATTTTGCAACATACATGGCGTGGTATAATTTGATCCTGCCAATTGAAATCTATTTCGTTGGCAACATGTCTCTCATCGGAAGCCTGATATTTCTTCCCCATGCGGTTCGTGTGCTTTCAGCCTGGCTGCTGGGGCCCAAATCATTATTCGCCCTCGTCCCCGCCGAATTGTTAATGCACCAGTTCTATGCATCAACAGAATATCAGCAGGGCTTTACGTTTCTCATTCCTCTATTCAGTTCATTTTCGGCAGTCTTTGCCTTTGAGTTGATGCGTCTGATGAAGCTGGATGTTTATCCAAAAATGGAAGGGATCACAGGCTGGCGTTCAGTCATGTTTGCTGGCGCACTTGCTTCAGTTTTCAATTCTATATCAGGGGCTTATCTGAAGGGTGAAGCATATAGCCCAACTGAAGTCTTCGATGTGATTGCAAGGCATTTCGTTGGAGATGTTATCGGGCTTCTGCTGGCAATTATTCTTCTAATAGGTTTTTTCAATCTGATAACCCGTAATAAGCACATCTTTTAGATGCTCACGCTTTTCGGATATTGAGATGTTGGGTTTGTTATAAGGATTGAGGGTATCCGACAAGTGGCAAAGAAGGTGTTCGGTCCCTTCTAGTGCACTAATCACCGGTTAAGTCTAGCAGCTTCAGGACGCATCCACCAAACGCCTCATTACCACGTTTGAAACCATAGCTAACACACCGGTTTTCAATTTCATCCAAGACAGACAATTGCGTTTGGCTTGATGCTGCAGACATTGCGCTGTCTGATCCAGAACTGACAGCAGCTTCTGAAGAGATGTTACTCGTTTGTTCTGGCGATTGGACTGTAACCGTCTGGCTTATTGCGGTACCCGTTGCCGCACGATTTTCAAGTTCATCGGTTGCCTTTGTTGGCAGATTGCTCTTGATCGTGTCGCTTTGTTTCATGAGTTCTTGCAGAACCTTAAACAAAGCACCATTACCCTTTGCATCCTTTGCCACACTACTTTGGAACACAACCATATCGGCGTCGGCGCTCATTATGATCATATTGCCAGGGTATCCTAAAGAAAGTGATGTACCTGATTTTGCTACATAATTGTGAAATGTATAGCCAAAGGGTAGCTTTGTGCACCCTGGTCCAAAAGGACACTTGAGCAAATCTTTGTTACCTTGCAACACCAGTTGGGACCAGTCTTCAGGTATAATTTGCTCGCCACTGGCAGACTTACCCTTATTGATCAGAATTTGACCAAGTCGAGTGTAGTCCCGGGCCGTAGCTGAAAAGAAGTTTTTACGAAACGTCTCTCCAGCAGAGTTCTTAATGATAGATGCGTCGTGCTCAGCGCCGATTTGTGACCATAACTTTTCACTTAGCAGCTGTTCAACTGGCATCGAAAAGGCATTCTCTAACACTCTGCTTAGGACATAGGTATCTAACATCGTTGTTGAGAGAGTCTCTCCAGGAGCCGCAGCACGATCCACAAATCGCGCCAATATCTCGTCTATCGCCAGAGATCCCGACACCATTTCCCGCATCACAACTGGACGATCAATCTTCGGATCAAATTTGATACCGCTGGAACTTCTTAAAATGTGATTGATTGATACATTATCCCATTCCGTATTCTGAAGAGGCTCGTAATAAGCAGTTACAGGATCATCCAAAGACGCAATCAAGCCTTCCTGTAGAGCGATTCCAGCAAGTATCGGCATCAATAAGTTGTCTACGCCGAAGGTTTGAATGGGCATGTCTGGCTTGCGATCATACTGGTATCGTTCAAGCAAAATTTGACCACCAAGAACTATGAGCAAAGAAGTTGCTTCATGATCGTCTAGATATTTGTCAATTTTCTTAAGAATATCCGGTGGAATGAACTCTTCACCTGCTCTCTGGAACGAGAGAATGTTTACTGAATTTGCAATCTTTGCTGCTGGCAAACCCATTGCAAGCGACATGCTTGACCTAGACCCAACGACAAAACAAGGTTCAAAAGATTTCATCATCGCTGCCAACGGATCGGGATCTTCAGCAAGAGGATAACCTTTATCGCTGCAAAACTCCGAACTGTTGGTTCCATCAGCCCTTCCAAGGCCACCACTATCCAATGGTGCCCAATCACTTGGGCTCGCAAAAATTTGACTGGCAGAGACCAAAACAAGAAAACAGAATACTGGGAAAAGCTTCAAATCATCGTCTGATCTTATGCGACCAGCCTCCACAAAATCTGTATTGCGATGCAGACCAGCCCATATCTTTATGAAGACTAATCAGAATGGCAAACATAAATCTTGGTGATCGTGACACTCTGAGAAGCCGATTGCTTTTCCAACAAGCAGGCAGTGACCCCGAACATACATGAGCATACATGTGTCCCAATAGATACCATCAAACACGACTTACTTGGATGCGTCGGATAACCTCGCCCGTGTAAAAGCCTAACAACACAATACCTGTGCCCACA
>JBFPJN010000015.1 GCA_040839025.1 Alphaproteobacteria bacterium LSUCC0719 | reverse complement strand
CTGACGAAGGCAGGGTTCTTAGAGTTGGCCTGTCCCCCTGCATCGCCTGAGGCTAAGGCGTTGGTGAACGACATCATCAACATCATCGAGCAATCCGAACAGCGTCAGAGAGCGCGGACAGCAGAGCATAATGCCGCCTTCAGGTCAGCAGTTGGTCTCATTGTCGGCGACCTACTGATTGCGATGGAGGAGAGGGAGCATGGCTGGTCGTACCATGGCTTGTCTCCCGCTGCCTTCGACGACCAGCCTGTTGGCTACAAGACGTTCAAGCCGATAGTTGAAACGATGGAGGCTGTCGGTCTCATCGTTATCTCCAAGGGCCGTAACTCTAAAGCTCCGCAGTTTGATGAAGGAGCTGCCCCCTCCTACCACCCCAGCCTTGCCACCAGGTTCAGGCCGACGCAGGCCATGGTCTCCATGGCTGAAGAAGCAGGAGTTTGCCATGGCAGCGCAAGGAAGCACTTCCCCCAACAACTCCCTGACAACGTCATCGAGGTCAGAGGCACGTCGACCTCGGTTAGAGGCGTGAAGACCAAGGGTAAGAAGCTCAAGTTTGCTCATACCGAGAAGAGCAAAGCGATGGAGGCCGACGTGAAGTCGTTGAACAAGTTCCTCGCCGGCTTCGAGTTGGAAGGCGGAAGTTTCTCCGGCTATCGAAGGCTCTTCAGTAACGGCGACATCGCTGGCTTCGGCTTCCAGTGGGGTGGTCGTCTTTACGGTGCTGGCAACGACAGCTACCAGACCATCAAGAAGACTGAGCGTCAGAAGATGACGATAAGCGGTGAAGAGGTGGTCGAAATCGACATCAACGCCTCCTACCTCACGATACTCCATGGCATGGCAGGTTATCCCCTGCCCAACAGGGACGACCTTTACACAATCGCTGGTTATAACAGGGTCATAGTGAAGGCTTGGATAACAGCCACTATCGGCCACCATGGCTTCCACACCCGATGGCCAAAGAACGCCATTCAGGAAATAAAGGATGCTGGTGTCGACAAGCCCGCTGGACTGACTATGACGTCACTTCAGCCTGTCATCCTCGACCACTTCCCCATGCTAGCCGACTGGCCTTCACAGAAGGTCACCTGGGCTGATCTGATGTTCACCGAAAGCGAAATCATCATCGGGACAATGCTTGAGCTGATGCACTCTTATGGCATGCCCTGCTTCTCGGTTCACGACAGCATCATTGTGCGCAAGTCAGACCAGCAAATTGCGATGGAAACACTCAAAGACCAATTCTTCAGACGGACCAGTATCGAGCCACGGCTCAAAGTGAACTAGGCGCCCACCCAGCACCCCATTGCTGGCGATTTAAGAGTCACTGAGAGGGGCTAAGCTGGGCGTAGGTGGCTGTGGATTCAAGCAGGCCCGAAAGGCCGCCAGCGAGTCTCAAATCGCCAGCAATCAACGCCTAATTTTGATTCAAGAGAAGACGTCTCAGAGCAACAATATTCACTCTTGCACGGAACCTTGGCAATCTTAGGGGTGCTAATTTTTATCAACGGTAAAAACGAAGTCGCCTTTGATAACGTGGCCATCCTCTCCCATAGCCCGCCACTTGACCTGATAATCACCACCAGTGATTTTGGGCAATGGTATGACATGGGTGTCACTCATTTCCATCAGGACGGCGTTTGGCAATGGTACGACTTCGCCGCCGTCATTCCCAAAAAGACCACCGAGCAATGATTTCTTTGCGCTCGCCTGTTCTTTAAGCAACTCAAGCTTAATCAGCTTAGCTGGTGACTTAAACACCATGCTGATTTCCGAAGGCGCATCATCCAGTTTGGCCCCATCTTCAGGTGACAAATTGCTCAATGGCGAATGAGCTAGAGCCGAAAGTGGAAAAAGAAGGCACAGGAGAATCGAAAAGACTTTAGGCATCTAACTTTCCTTTGATTGAGCGTTTGCACGAGCGTTTATCTGGTCATGCTGCCGCTTAACGGTATTCGGCCACGTGCTTTTGATGAACGACAGGACAGCGATGATTTCATCGTCTGAAAGCTCGTCTTCATATGCCGGCATATTGTTCGGGTATGTCTTACCAATCATTTTCTCGATGCCGTACTTCGTCATCAAGAACAGGTAGGTGTCTGGATGGTGCCAGGTGTGTCCTGTTTCGTCATGAGGTGGCGCAGGGAGATAACCGTCTGCATCTCTCTGCTGCCAGTTAGCTTGCCCCTCGAGTGCAACGCCATGACATGATGCGCAGTTTTGGGCGTAAACCTGTTCACCCAGAGCCACGACCACTTGCTCATTGGGCTTGAGTGTAACGCTGGCTGTCGCCTGTTCGACGGGAGATGCAAGGTGGTATACGAGTCCGAGCGACGCGACAGTGCCGACGATTGTAAGGATATGGGATTTTGTCACGACGCAGACTCCCTTTGAAGCTGAACAAGCCGCCTTAACTCCTCGAGAGGAATAAGACCGGGAGCAGTCTCTTCCCCAATCACAAATGAAGGCGTCCCCGAGAAACCCAACTCCCGCGCGAGAGCCATTGAATCCTCGATATGCTTGTTGATCCGGGGCGCTTCCATGTCGGCCTGGAGCCTGTCGATGTCGAGCCCGATCGACTCAGCCAATTCCAGGGTGGAGTCCCTCGTGACGCGCTTCAGATCCATCAAAGCCCAATGAAATTCCTCGTACTTCCCCTGGGCCTGGGATGCTAGAGCCGCTTTCGCCGCAAAGACAGACCCTTCATTGAGTATAGGCCATTCGCGGTAAACGAGCCGGACGCCGCCATCCGTGCCGATCAACTCTTTAAGAGGACCGGTTGCTTGCTTACAATAGGGGCAGTTGTAGTCGAAGAATTCAACAACGGTAACGTCTCCATCGGGGTTACCAAGCACAGGTGCATTGTCATCCTCAAACAGGCGTTCGCGGTTCGACAGAATCGCCGTCCTGGCGTCTTGTTTTTGCGCCTCTGCTTGCCTCTGCTGGAGAAGTTGGCTCATTTCAATCAGAATTTCTGGCCGTTCCATTAGGGTCTCGACAATCAATTCCTTGATCCTGTTGGTTTCATCAAAGTTGAAAACCTGGGCCCCAGCGCCGCCCTCGGCTCGGGCCAGAGGCGGAAAGAACATAGAGCCAAGAAGAAGGGTCAGCGAAAGCAGGTGCGGCAGCAGTCTTTGTGTGGTTATGGCAAGCATTTCAAAAGCAATCCTTCAATGACAGGCTTTGCCCAGCGCCTTGAGGCGCCAGTAGTTGTAGGGGAGCGGCGAAATAAAACCCGCTAGAAGCATGATGGGGATAACCCACCAGGTCAGTATTGCGCCTCCAGTGAGCACTACATCCGTTTGATGACGTCTGAAACCTCATGCCAACTTTTGGCTAACCTAAACCCTCCCCTAACAGGAAGCTCAATTAGTTTAGTAGCATTGCGCTGTATTATCGCACTTCAACCCGGAGGGGGGGCACATCAGCCCCATGTACCTTGCGTCTGCTAT
>JBFPJN010000014.1 GCA_040839025.1 Alphaproteobacteria bacterium LSUCC0719 | reverse complement strand
TGGTCTTGTCGATGAGATCACCTATGAGAAAGGGCTTTTTGAGATCAATCTGAACCGCTCAGATTTGCCATTTCCACTTTTCCTTTACCACCTCTTTAGGAACGACCAACAGGTTTTCGTCGCGTGAACCGTCGGAGCATTCCCTTTCGACCATCCGTTTTACATTCAGAAAACAACCCGCCACCAATCCCTCTCGGGCGTACCTGCACATGTACCGGCACCCCCCACTGGCCCTTGCCCGCCAACCCATAACCAACTTAATTCTTGCGTGTCCCTTTCGTCCCTGATCCGATCACACTCTGGTCACACAGAGGGTAAAATTAGTGGACATTTGGGACACGATGCGGGAAGGTGGTCACACATAACCGGTTGAATTGTATCTGTTTAATCTATCAAAACGATTAGGGTGCTAGCTTTGAACAGCTAAGTTCAACGGTTAGGTAACAAAAAAGCCAACCGTGCAACGGCTTAACACATTGAAATACATAAAAAGCTTTCCTGAGCTATTCGTGCTCATTCTAGCCACCTCCGCGTGCTATCTGTTTCTTGAGACACAGATCGATGGCATGGCATTTGGTGGGCAGGGTAGTTTTTCTGGCGTCGACATCATTGTAATTTCCTTTCTGGTTAGCGTCCTTATTGCAATCGTTGCGGTAATCGCAGGGGTTGGTGGCGGGGTAATTTTCACGCCGTTGCTGCTCGCATTTACCTCGTTTGACACGCTCTTAATCCGGTCAACAGGATTGGTGGTCGCTATGTTCAGCGGCTTAATCTCCACCGGTCCACTCATGCGCAAGGGGCTCGCAGACATCAAAATCGTTCTGCTAGGCGCGTTGCCAATTATCATCGGGGGAATGTCAGGATCCTTTACTGCAATCTATCTTGCGCGAAGATTAGGTGAACAATCAGACGGTATAATCAGATTACTACTCGGACTGATGTTGCTTTTCATAGCAGCAGTCTTTGTTTTCAAAAGCGGTTCGTCCGATTATCCCACGTTAAAAAAGTCAGAGAGCTTTTCCCAATTCCTCAAGCTGCGCAAAACCTACTGGGAAAGCTCATTGGGAAGCTATGTTAGCTACCGTGCTACTAACGTCAAAATCTCAATATTTCTTTTCTTGGTCATCGGATTCACCGGTGGCTTCTTTGGGTTGGGAGGTGGTTGGGCAGCTGTTCCACTCCTGAATCTTGTCATGAGCATTCCGATCAAAGTGGCAACTGGCACGAGCGGAGTGCTGCTCGCTTTAGGAAATGCAGCAGCGATCTGGCCTTACATAAACGTTGGCGCACTTATTGGGATTATTGCTGCACCATGGATGCTAGGTCAGGTCATTGGAGGTCTCATCGGAGCCAGCCTCCTAACATCTTTGAAGGCGTCAGCAGTTAGAACCCTACTAATCATAATACTTTTTGCCTCAAGCCTTAAATTGGTAGCCAGAGGAATTGAGACCTTGACTGGCATTGAGATACCAGTGCTGTGAACGGGTGAATTGATGCGCTTATACCAAAAATCTCTGATACCAATATCTGGAGTGATTTATGGGCAGACCATCTACTGGCTGACGCTGATATCTTCTTTTCTTGTTTTACTCGGCACAATTGTCAGTTTCATTGAAAAAGACTCACCAATACCCAGTAGGCAGCTTTTGCAATCAGTCATTGATGGCAAGAACGTTGATCAGATTTGGCTGGGTATGGGTTTTAGTCCAGCGCCAGACATGCTGTTCTTTTTGGCCAACCCTTCCGCCGGTGAGAGCATTACGATGATTGGCATTGCTATTGGCGTTTCCAGTGTTGTGCCCGCGACCTTTCTTTCGGCTTACTTTTTGAGGAGATCCAGAAATCCAATCTTTGCAGTTTTGGCTATCTTGGCCGGTCTATTAACGTGTGTTGCCATGACAGGCATAATCTAATGAAACGATTTTGATTAAGACCTTTTGTCCCTAATGCGGTCACACTCTGGTCACACAGAGAGTTAAATTAGTGGACATTTGGGACAATTTGCAGAAAACTGCTTTCACCTAACCGATTGAATTCTCGCTGTTTAAACAGCTCAGCTGGATAGAGCGCTGCCCTCCGAAGGCAGAGGTCAGAGGTTCGAATCCTCTCGGGTGCGCCATTCCTCGCATCGAAACCCGCAGAACGCATAGCGTTTCGACCTGTTCGCATCATCGCGGGCGTACAAATGGTCGTACATTATGACGAAGGTATCTGCTCCCTATCTCTATCGGAAGCGCGGCGTCTACTACTTGCAGAAGCGCATTCCAAAGCCTCTCATCCCGCAATACGGAAGATCGATCCTGCAGCGATCTCTTCGCACTGCAGACCGCACTGAAGCCGTGCGTCTTTCCAGTCAGATCGTAGCTGCCCTCCATCGCGAGTGGCAGGAGCTTCTGTTCGCGCTGCCGCAGGATGGCTCATCCGTATATGAAGGCCTGATAACAGGCCCTAAACAGGAGCCGAGCCTGTCTGAGGCGATGCAGTTATATGTGCAAGCCACCGGCAAGGAAGGTAACCAGAGGTTCATTGCCTCATCAGAACGAAGCGTGGCTGAGGTGATATCGCTGTCAGGCGACAAAACGATATCTGCCTACAACCGATCTGATGCGCTGAAGTTCCGTGATGCGCTGGTATCTCGTGGCTCATCGCAAGCTACCGTAAAGCGCAATCTGTCCAATGTCCGAGCCATCTGGAACTACATCGCCAGAGAACACGGCATCGAGAGCGTCAACCCGTTCGCCAACATGAACTATGGGAACGCCAAAGCGCCCGTGAAGCGGATGCCAATCCCGATAGAAGACATTCACAAGGTTCAGAAGCTGTGCCTTGAACTGGATGATGACATCCGCTGGATCATCGCCGCCGTATCTGACAGTGGCATGCGGTTGGCAGAAGTGATTGGGCTTACTGCAAGTGACATCCACCTCGATAAAGAGGTGCCGTTCGTCAGGCTGTCAGAGCATCCGTGGCGGCGACTTAAGACTGCCGAGAGCCAACGCGATGTGCCTCTAGTTGGTGCGACTCTGTGGGGCTTAAAACGCGCTGTAGAGAGCAGTGATGGCGGCCTACTCTTCCCTCGCTACTGCACGCCAGAAGGCAACAAAGCCAACTACGCAAGCAGTGCCCTGAACAAGTGGCTCAGGTCATATGTGCCTGACGGTTGCGTTGTGCATTCCTTCCGGCACAGCATGCGGGACCGGCTGAGAGCTGTTCAATGCCCGGGCGATATCATCGACCAGATCGGAGGCTGGCAGACCGCTGGCATCGGTCAGGGATATGGCAAGGGGTACGAGCTGGACGTTCTACATAGGTGGCTAGAGAAGGTCGTTTAGAAGTGACGATCAACTAGCTTGGACGCATCGATTTCAGAATAGCCTGTCATGCACTTCATATGTCTGTCACACTCGTATTGTACGAAACGAGTAGAAAAATGAAGGAGACGAGAATGAGTTTTGACGTTGGACATACCACTTTCGGTTTCACAATGCGTGTGCCCGATGCGGACGTAGCAGCTGTAGATGATCTGATTTCTTCGCACGCTGCTTGGATGAAAGAAACGCACTCCTTAACAGGTGAAGAAGGGAAGCTTCACACACTGGAATATTATGTGTCTAAGGCGGCTGAGCTAAACGACATGATGGACCCGTCAAAAGGCACAACAGGGAACGTCGTTTATACTGTCAGCGAAGTGCACAAAGACGACGAGCATTTCGGAAAGCATGTCGAGTTGGGTCAAGGTTGGGACCGGATCAATGAATTCTTCGGTCTGTTTGAAAAATACAGCCCGCTGATCACTATGGCTGGCAGAGTAACAGCCAAGCTCTGATATCTATGAAAGGAAAAACATCCCCAGTCAGATTATGGCTGGGGATGCGAACAGGTCGAAACGCTATGCGTTCTGCGGGTTTCGATGCGAGGAATGGCGCACCCGAGAGGTGAAATCGCCACCGCGTTGACCTGTGTTCTTAAGGGATTCTGCCAACTCGCGCTCGG
>JBFPJN010000013.1 GCA_040839025.1 Alphaproteobacteria bacterium LSUCC0719 | reverse complement strand
AGGGCATGGGCCAGTAGGGGTGCGTGGGTAGTGATTGATAGAGCTATGCACAGATTAGGATTTAGCGACTGCAGTTGCCTCTGCAAGCGTTCTAACAGCCAAAGAAGAAGCCCATTGTCAGATCATGTATTGGACAAGGCTCTGGAAGAGCTCTTGAAGGCCTATTTTATCTTGCGCGACAGCTTGCCATGCTGCCGTAGAACCTCTGCTTGGTGAACAAATCAATACATTGGTAGTTGCCGAGCTGTGAAGACTTGTAGCCTATAACATTCTCACCCCAGTGCAATACGCTTGAATAATCGTCGAAGGTGATTCTGCTGAAGCCAAGTTCTCGATTGCAGTCTTTAATTTTTTTATTTGGGATGTTGAAGTAGCTTCTCGCTGTCGAAAGCAACGCATCGTGATAATCAACACATCCCGGTGCGCGAGCTACAGTAGATACTGACGTTGAACTGAATGCTGAAGCTAGCTTCCCGCCCGATTTAGCATCGACCAATGCGGTAAATTTGGCAACATGGCCATAGCATCTTTTAGCTAGCTTTCTGGTCATTTTCTCAAATGCGCTTGTGTCTTCTGGATAAACAGTGCGATCCCTAAGGTTGTTAACAGCATCTTTGCCTATTTCTCGAACTAGCTGTATTTCCCGGAATCTCAACGCGTCATCAAATATTTTCAGTTGCCAATATTTCGTGGGAGTTCCTTGGCCAAGAAATTCAAAACCAAACATTTCCAAAGTAGCCATGTCTAGCTGATGAATGTTTCTACAAACGGCGAATTCCTCTTTTGGTAAAGCTTGTCTCCACAATTCTGAAGCTTTTGGGTCATTCCAAGCATCATCCAGCCAACGCTGTTCAAAGCCCGCATCCAAGGCAAAACCCTGAAGGCTTTCCCGGGAATGTTTTTTAACGGCGATCGCACGGTCAAAATCGTCCGCTAAAAACGTTAGACCTAACGCTAGTGGATCATGATTAAATTTCGTCGTTTGGCTAGTTTCTAAACTGGAAGTGCCGTTTTCCAATTTTTGCCCTTCAGATGCGCTAGATGTTTCGCTGCTAGTTTCACACATAGCTGCGTCCACTGCATACTGCGCTATTTTTTCCTTAAGGGCGCTGACAACATTTGATTGCTTCGCATTGAGTTCTTCAATGGTACGCACCTTGTCCGCTTCACATGATGCAACTTGTTGTTCCAGAGCCGATAATGAAGCCACTTTTGCTTCTTCAGCTTCCAACGCCACTTTTGCCTCGTCCAGTTCGGCAATCAAGGAAGCCTGTGAAGTCTCCAATTTTGCGACCATTTGCATGAGCTTGGTGTTGATGGCTTCGTTTACATCCGAAGAACTGTCCTCAAGGGCAGCAACCTTTTCATTTAACTCTTTAATCTTCTGCTCTCTATCCAACAACATCTGGGTCATCTGAGTGATTTGTTGGGTGAGTTCAGCATTCCTTTCTGAATCTGAGGTGCTGACATCAGCAGCCTTCCGTAACTCTGCTAACTGGTCTTCTAAATCTTGGATGCTTTGCAACCTAGCTGAAGCAAGATTGGTCGCTTCAGAAAGCTGGGCTTTAAGTGATTGTGTTTCTTTCAGAAGACTAGAAATTTGCTCGTCAATTTCTACTTGGCTTTCGCTGTTAGATGGTTCAACGACGCTGTTTGATGTTGTGGCTGTTAATTTTTCCCTACTGTCATCACTTGGAATTACTATGCCACTTTTAATAGTGTCGTCTTGTGCAGCAAGTTGTGCGACGTGGCCTTTCAGATTGCCTAGGCAGTCAATTAACCTAAATTCGTAACGGGTGTAGTTGCCGGTGTATTTAATCCATTCTGAACGCCGAATCGTAAAAACAGCATGACCCTTAGAATTGACCTTGAAAGTATTGCCGTCGATGAAGACACCTTTTATTGGCGGATTGGCAGACGGATCGTCCGGTGGCGCTGGATTGGATATGTGAAAGTCAGTTATCCGCTTGCCACTTTTATTGTGGTGAATGGTAAGGTGGCCAGAAATTCCTCCTGACTCGCTAATTGTCAGACTGGTATTTTTCTCAATCAAACTTGGCTCAACTCTTTTACTTGCCCTCTTCCCAACCAAAACATTCTGTAGCCTCAAGTTGACGCCATCAATAACTGCGTCGCCAGACGCTGTAATGTGTTTGCCCTTCCGGGTCGAAGGCTTAGCATCTTGCCAAAATTTCTCTATTTCAAACTTGCAAGTGTAGGCGGCTTCACTAGCTAGTGTTGATTGAGCCCCGATTGCGAATGCAAAGAACAAAAAGAAATGCAGCAAGTATCTATTAGCCATCTAACACAAACACACTTCATCTATTGAGCATTGACCTAATGCGGAAATAGTCACCCGTGGCTAAATTTTCAAACCAATCCACTGCCCGTCTTTCCCCCTGAACGTAGTGAAGGGGAAAGACGGGCTAGTGCATTAGCGACTGCAGCACCGCCTCTCCCACAACGATAGCAACGGGAATGTGGCTATGCAAAAGCTCGAGAAGATCATCATCTGTTGCCTGACGCAGATTGTGGCCAGCGCAGAATTCAGACGTCTTGAAAAAACGGACGAAACCGCACGAGTGATTTGCGCCGCCGCTCGACAAGTTGTCCAGCAACCAAACGGGGACAGCTCTGAGCCTTCACCAAATGAAGGAGAAGTGTAATGTCACCGCTTCTTCAATTGCCCCTAGATGACCGCCTCTTCGTGATGAACCTGCGCAAGGGATGGGTCACTGAGACGGGTCGCACCACTGAAGTCGAAACTTCACCTTATCGAACCTGCAAACAGGCATCGCATGGCGGCGCACGACAAGAGTGGGTGCTCACTACCTACAGAAATACGCATCGCTTGCCAGTGTATCGCGTTGACAGCTTCAGCACGGCTTTAGCGGCCACGGAATACGTGAAGTGGCACGAACCACAGACGCCCCTAGCCAGCCTAAATGGGCAGCCGATGTTCAGTGATGATGATGTGGACAAATGGGAGCGCTGGAAAGAGTGGCTTGATCAGCAAGGGCTTGAGAGCTGCCTTACCGGTAAAGTTCATCTCCCACATTGGGCAAAGGGTTGAGCGATGACTGTTAATGAAGAGTTGTTAGCCTTTGCCGCTGATTTGGCAAACGAGCTTGAGCGCCATGAGGGTCGAGAGCGGGCACGATCCGCAGATCAGAAAATCGCATTTGCCAATACTGTGCACGCTCTCCTGCTCAAGGTGCTGCATTCCTTCAGAAATCCACACAAGCATCCGATCCTGCTGAGTCTGCATAAACCAGATTACTCGAGCTCAAATCGATATAGGCCAATGCCTGTATCTTATCGAAATCTAGTTGCGGCATATCGGAGTATGCGGAACAGAGGCTTGCTGCTGCAGCTAGACAAGGGCTGGTATAGCCAAGGTCAACAACGGGGGAGAAAGACTAGTTTTGTAGCATCGAAAAAGTTGCAAACGGAGTTGCAGCGCTTCACCTCACGAGTGAATGGACTGAGCCAAATCCCGACAGAGACGATCATTCTGAAGGGCGCGGTGAACGGGCAAAATCAGGAGAAAGACTATACAGATACACCAGAGACAAACCATATGCGTGACACGCTGAAGCGTATCAATTCTTGCTTCGCTAGCCACGAGTTAGGACTGAGTTTACCGACTGCAGAAATTACTGACCTGGTCAACTCGATGGAAAAGGATCACTCCAAGGGTCATCTGGATTTTTCCCAAAACAGGCTGAGGCGAATTTTTGCGGCCAGTAGCTTTGAATTGGGTGGGCGCTTCTACGGAGGATGGTGGCAGCATGTGCCCAAGTCCTACCGTCAGTTCATCACGATCGATGGAGAAGAAACCTGTGAGTACGATTTTGAACAGATGAACCCACACATTGCCTATCTGCATCTAGATAAAGATCTAGGCAAAGAAGATGCCTACTCCCGCGTCTTTGGCGAAGAGCATCGCGACGTTGCTAAGGTAGCTTTCAACGCAATGTTAAATGCGCGGTCGCAACTATCACATCAGCCGAGAAATCTCGATCTTAAGGACAGGCCATTCAGTTGGCCGGAACTACGAGACAAAGTCCTAGAGGCGCATCGACCGATTGAAGAGTTGTTCTTCCAAGGTCTCGGTCTTCGCTTCCAATTCGTCGATAGTCAAATCGCCGAGCAAGTCATGCTGTCTTTTCTTCCGGATGACGCTCCATGTCTACCCATCCACGACAGCTTCATAATGCACCACAGCTATGGCGAAGGCTCAGGAAGATTAGAAGAAACTATGCGGCAAGTGTTCCGCTCCATCATGGGATCTGACATCGGCGTTAGACGCGAGCTTGTGCAGCAAGTGCAGCATGCTCGGCCGTTAAATCCTGAGATGACTGCTGCCTAGCTGTTCCTGTTGATTTGAGCTTAGACGAGCTTGCCTCGGCTCTGAGAATTGATGAATGGTTTGTGAACCGTATGGCAGCTGAAGACTGCTTACCCAAGGAGTTACAGAATGGTGCAACTGATCGTGGTTTACAGAGAATAATCCCCCATCTGTGCATAGCTCTATCAATCACTACCCACGCACCCCCACTGGCCCATGCCCGG
>JBFPJN010000012.1 GCA_040839025.1 Alphaproteobacteria bacterium LSUCC0719 | reverse complement strand
CTGGTGGAGAACGTAGGTTCCCCATATAGGCACTGACATGCACTGATATATGAGCAATACCGCCAGTCTACGTATCAGTGCCTCACCGTCAACAGGCACATCCTGTGCGTCAGTCCGTGCTTATCGTTTCTAGTACAGGGAAAGTGGGGTGTTGAATGCCACACTATAGGAAAACTGTTTTGATCACTCACCTACTGAAACTGCTAAGACATTTCTCTAGATTATAAACTATAGAGACGTGCCAAATAATGGCTGGAGGTTCTGATGAGTAAATTTGTTGGATTGGTGATTGCTACAGCTTTGTTGGTGACGCCATTGTCGGCAGTTGCACTCACATTCAAGAGTGGTGAAAAGAAGTCGTTCAAGACAGAAGACACCAATCAAGAAACATCCAGTGGCAATAAATACAAGAGCATCCTCCCTGACCCTGCATTTAGCTCGGATAGTCAGTCACTTTGCAATTGGAATATGGTAGTGGGTTGGGATGAAATTCCGCCAAAAACGACGCACGCATTTGAGAACTTTGATCTAAAAACTTCGAATGGTGAATTAAGCGATATTTTGGGAAATGTGCAGTCAGATTTACAAAGATACCATGCAGGTTATGTGTCTAACCCAACTGATGAAAATAAGAATAAACTCATCAGTTATTTGAAATTCTTATTCAGAAATAAATTTTCTTACCAAATGGGAGACGCAGAGTCAGACAATCATCTTTTCCATAAAGGCACCGTGTTGGCATTGATGTATACGTTCAATTCATTAAAAGCCAATGATCATCTAGGTTCATTCGAGTCAACATTTAGAAATCAAATTCACCTAAGGTTCAAGCAGTTAAGGCTAATTGGCAAACACTATGACATGCCAAGATGCACTGTTGGTGGTGATCTTTTTGGTTGCCAGAACCATACTTATGGCTTCATCCACGCCCGAACGCTCTACGGTCATCTTTTTGATCATCAGACGCATTTCCGTATGGGTGAGAAGCTTTTTAAATTCGCCATTAATGACCTTGCCGAAGATGGTGCGTTATGGAGAGAAGCAAAGCGTGGCGCTAGAAGTTGGAATTACTATACTCACGCCCTTAATCATCTCATGGCAATTGGCGAAATTTATCATCTAACAGGTAACAGTCTCTATGGTTATCAAGCTGAAAAATCCGGCAAAACAATACATGACGCAGTCAGGTTTCTGCTCGATGCGCTTACTGACAACGGACTGATGCTGAATTATGCGAAAGCAAATGTTTATGGTGGCAGACGGAATTTTGATGACCCCCATCACCTATATCGCATCATTAATGGTAATGATGGATACAAAAACTGGTTCTACATTTATCAAACTAGGTTCCCTAACCACCCAAACACCAAGTTGGGTCAACAATTACTAAACCTGTATTCGAAATTGCAGAAAGAAAGCAATCATATGGGCTTCTTTGCCCAATGTTTGTATTCTGAGGGACACAAAGATAGTGCCGCACAAATTGAGAAAGTTAAGACACTTACGATTGTCAACTCTTCTGCAAGTGCTGCATCCGGTTATGAAAGAACTGAAGAGAGTTTAACCCAGCGTTTTGAATGCCTTAAAAGAGAGGCTGCATTGCGAGATTTTAATGGACTTCCATCTGATGAGGAGATCCAAGCCCTTATTCGAGGTCTGGAGGGAGTAACTTTCTATAGAACAAAACGACATTTAACAAAATTAGGGATCAGCAGTGATACACTGAAAACAAGTCGCAAATTTTTGTTACATCTTATTAACTATGAATATGGCGCTGCTGCGTATTGCAATAGGGTTGGCGATAATTTTGACCGACTGCGGCAGTAACTCGTGACGCTAAGGATTGCTTACTGTTTCCAACACAGGGAAAGTGGGGCATTGAGATGCCACATAGAAATCTTCTGGTAATGGAAAAGGCCTACATATCCTTATCGTTATCGGTATAGGGATAGTGACAGCAGTCAGGTGATATCCTGAGTTTCTATTGAGTATGGGGATAGGTGATGGGATGGGTGCGTTTATGACTACCTATAAATAGGCACTTAGATGAGTCTTCAGGACTGCCTTTAACATCCCCAACACCATTTATTGGTCACATGGTTCCAATGAGAGGTGCAAGGCGTCCAAGCAGTTCTGTAGACTCTAGGGCTTTCCTGTAACGAAACATCGAGGGTTTGCTCCTGCAATTTCTCCATATCCTTTGCGACCAGAAGCAAGAAAACTTGAGTTTTCTAGCAGCTGCTTTGATATGTCAGAATCAGGAAACCGTCGAACATAATAATAGCCCCAGCTTATCATGTCGTTTTTTAGCCATCGTTTGTCTTGCCTTGTTGATGAATACTCTTTGAACCCAGTGCTGCCTTCCCTTTCTCCCTGTTTGGCGTAACTGTGAATTAACTTTTCATCTTTAGCCGCACGCAACAAAAAGGTAATTGCCAAGCGTAAGTCTTTCTTTGCGGCGCCTGCACTAAAACCTTTGTGATAAAAACTATATAGATTCACATCGTCTATAAGTGCCAATTCAGCAAGTGTTACCATTGCGGCAACAGCCTTGTTGGAATAATGGAGGGCACTTCCAACCCTCCCACTATCCTTGACAACGCTGCCGTCATTTCGAAGTTCTTTTATGCCTCGTTTATAGATACGAATTGCTTTTTCTTTGTATTTATTTTCATTTGAAATCACGCCCAGCGCATATAAAAAAACAGCATAATCGAATGATTTGTTGTCCGTCTTCCAATTGCTTTTTACTAACCTCGTTTTGCTCAATTGACTGTTTAGAATTTCAAGATAGTCAATGACAATCTCAAGTTCTGAATTGCTGAATGAGTTTTGCTGGAAAATTACCTCAATGGCTACAGGAGCAGCTATAGATGTTGTAAAAAAGAATGCGTTAGCTTCATTTTTTTTCCAATCATCTGCCCACTTTAATCGCCGTTCCTTCGAAATTTTAACGATTTCTTTTCGTGCAATGTCTGCAGCAGCTGAGGACACCCTTGCCCTTGATGAAAGGGCCATAAAATATTCTCTGTAATCTGAAACAGCTTTTTCTGACGCAACTTCATTGCCACCCGTGTAATCTATAACTGTCTCGAAAATCATTGGAAGTTCGACCCTACTTGCATTCAGCAAACAATAGGTCTCATCAAACCCATTTTGTAATGAAAAGACTGATGGCTTTGCGGCAGCTTGGCTCGTTATTCCAACTAACCCAGAAAGCGCTAATGCAACCGTAGCTGCTACCCTAAACATCCCAAACACCTCACTGCTTGAACAAAAAATATCCTAAACAACCACTATAATTATCTGAATACCATTGCTCATATGGGTGCGGCACACAATAGCCTTGTATTTACTTAACAACACTCACACAGGCTGCCCAGCACCGCATGTGTAGCCATCTTGCTGTGCATAGCCAATACCCGTCAGTGACTCTCCTAGAGTCATACAGGGCATGTCTGTGAGGCATTGTAGGTGGGCATGTCAGTGACCCATTGGATTGCACCAAAGGGCAACTGTCTGTGGTTACCTATTCTGTAACCCAATCTGTGTAACAGCCTGTGTATATATACGTAGGCACCGGGGGTGGCCCATGCCTACCCATCTTGTAGGTACATGTATCTGTATTAGGCTCTTTCCATTACCAGTAGATTTCTAGGTGAGGCATGTCAGTGTCTATTCATAGCTAGGTATAAAGACACCTAACCCCTCACTTTCCCCATACTCAGTAGAAAATCAAGATATCACCTGACTGCTGTCACTTTCCCTGTACTAGAAACGATAAGCACGGACTGACGCACAAACTGACGTACAGGATGTGCCTGTTGACGGTGAGTCATTGATACGTAGACTGGCGGTATTGCTCATATATCAGTGCATGTCAGTGCCTATATGGGGAACCTACGTTCTCCACCAGCACCATCCTTCCCATCACATCATGTGCTAACACGCTGTAATCGAAGCATTGTTGTTGTTTTGATGACGGTGTGGGTAGACCATATGGTAGACCATTTCAGCACGTATATTTACCAGAAGCGTGGCTTTTACTACTTCTCCCGGCGTGTGCCGAAGGACGTACAGCCATTGCATGGTAAGAAGCGCATCGTGCTTGCGTTGAACACTCGTAGCCGTGCAAAGGCTCTCAAACACTCTCAAGTGATATGCCAGCGATTGGATGAACGCTGGCTTCCCATGCGCCTTGATGCGATGGGGCTGAGTAATGTGCTTATCGATGATGTGAAGCAGCAGACTGCTCCGCTGCTCTCAGAGGCTGTTGGGCAGTACCTGCAGCTAAAGGGCCTTGGTAAAGCAAAGACGTTCCATCAGGCAGCACTGCGTAATGCTGGCGTGGTTATAGGCCAGCTTGGTGACAGGCAGTTGTGTGATTACTCCACAGTTGATGCTGGCAAGGTGCGTGATTCACTGATTGATAGAGGGCTATCCGTACTATCAGTCAGGCGTATCTTCACGACTGTGAAAGCTGTCATCAATCTTGCGATAGCAGAGCATGGGTTGGATATCCGCAATGCTTTTGCCGCCATCTATATGCCAGAGGCTGAGAGCAAGAAGCGTGTCTCTATACCTGTAGAGACTATCAAGCAGATACAGCATTCATGCATGGAGCATGATGATGACATGCGGTGGCTGATTGCTCTGATATCAGACACTGGGATGAGATTGGCTGAAGCAGCAGGACTGCACATCCAAAACCTGCAGCTAGATGAAGACATCCCATACGTGGATATCAAGCCTCACCCATGGCGGTCACTGAAGACCAAAGGCAGTCAGAGGCAAGTACCGCTGGTAGGTGCATCGCTATGGGCAGCACAGCGTATCAAGGCAAATGCGTCTTCATGCTTTGCCTTCCCAAGGTACACTGACAATAGCCGCTGTAATGCCAACTCAGCATCCAATGCGCTGAACAAATGGCTTCATGCAAACTTCCGTAATGACATCGTTATCCATGGTTTCAGGCATGCCATGCGTGACCGTCTGAGAGCCGTCAGCTGCCCATCAGAGATGATTGACCAAATAGGTGGATGGTCGTCAGGAAAGATTGGTGAAGGCTATGGAGAGGGGTTTGATTTGAAGCATTTGCACGAGTGGATCGCCAAGCTATCCTAGCGCCATGACTTTGGTGAAAATCATAAGGGTGATTTTTTTCGCGCTAACTATTGGACTCGCGAGCATTGCAAAGGCAGACCAAACTAGCGTTGGCTTTTCGATGAACTGCAATTCAATCGAAGGAGAAGGCCAAGCAGCGTCTATTCTATCAGGCCACGAATTAAACAGTTTTCGGGAAAAGGCTGCCAACACACTCACCCAATTGTCATGCCGAATTGGCATGGATCATCCGGTAGAGTTGTGCCACTTGAACAACAGATGGCCGTTAGATGCAGAGACTTGGTTGATACAAACCTACTGCGGCCATGGCGCATATCTCACGAGTTCGGCTTGGTTCATTGAAAGCCATGATGGGGTTGCACCAATACAGCTGGAATACCCAACGTTTGATTGGAAATTTGCAGACTCCGAAAAGCAAATCATTGAAAGCATCATGGCAACGGGCTTCACCAGAACCTCTGCGCTAACAGATGCCTCGTTCGATCCAAGCACAAAGTTAATCAGCCATCGTAGTTATTGTTGCGCAGGTGATCTAAGCACAACCATTCAATGGCTGGCCAAAGATGGTGCGTTTAAGCTGCGACATCTGAAAGTTGACAGAATACAAAATGGGAATCTGTCACCACAACTCGTAGTCCAATACGACTGAGGCATGGACTTCAGTCTAAGCCAAGCCATTCCGTTACAGGTGACTGACCGGAGAGCCATAAGCCCACGTCATGAATTTGAACAAAATGGGTTGTGGATGAGAGGTGGGCTATCTGCAACCACTAGGTTTAAGTTGCTTTCATGTAGGTAAGGAGCAGACGCAACCACCTCTCGATACAAGGGGGTGCAACTTACGTGCCAACGGGGGATTAAACGCTGCACCATGAGACCCAATATGGTCTACCCACACCTTCATCGAAACAACAACAATGCTTCGATTACAGCGTGTTAGCACATGATGTGATGGGAAGGATGGTGCTGGTGGAGAGGTAGGTTTCTCTGCACAAGCACCGTACGCATCACGTAATCGAAGCTACGCCTAGAATCTC
>JBFPJN010000011.1:2945-6774 GCA_040839025.1 Alphaproteobacteria bacterium LSUCC0719 | reverse complement strand
CGCATGGGCCACCCGGGGGTACCGGTACATGTGCAGGTGCGCCCGACAGGGATTGGTGGAGTGTGGGTTTTCGGGGTGGTGATGGCTAGTCTGGAGGGTGCTTGTATCTTCGCTTACGGAATAATGTTGGCGAAGACGATGACCATATTCTACCGCACCTTACAAAAGGGGCCCAGTAAGGAAGCGCCGAAGGCCTTGTACCCATAGACACTCCCTGCGAGTCATGCAAAACAAGCTATCTTGATCTTAATCATATCACTGTATTCATTGACAAATAGATGATTATCAGGTACGTTTTGTCATGCCTAAAAAGCTTGATGAACGTCACCAGAAATGGCTGATCTCAGACGAAGAAAGAGAGTACGAAACCTTCGTTGCAGAGGGTCTCGGTGAGTGGGCTGATCTCGACAAGACCTTCCTATCATTGGAAGCCATGCGGCTCGAGTTCGCAGGATCATTCGATTATGATCTGACCGCTCTCGGTGGTGCTGCGGACAAAGCAGTCAGCGAACTAAAGGCTTTGTTCGGGTCACAGGGCACTATCTTCAACAATGCGATCAACAGCCAGCTGATCTGTCTTCTGGCAAACCTCTATCTTGGATATCAACGGAACAACAGACGTCTGATCCGCATCTCCCTGCATAATGGGAAGGCGGTGCCACCACGTTACAATCCATCTGGCGTGGCAACGAAGAGCCTCAGGAAGATAAAGGATGCGTTACTGGCTAACGAGTACGTTTTCTTCTTTCCCGGACATTACGCTCGGGGCAAGACACCACGGAAGAGTAAATCACCAAAGATCATTGCCGACCCGAGACTGATCGACTTCCTAGAGAAGGAATGCGGATGGAGCCTTGCGACCATCAGCTATCACAATAAAGCCGAAACCATCCGAATGCGTTCGAAGCGAGACGCGAACAAAAAACGTACTTTCATCTCGTATGACGATACGCCTGACGTGGAGGCGCAGCGGGGTGTTTTGCAGCGTTACAATGCCTTCATGGCCGAACAGGACATCCAGATTCCAACTCCTTTTGGCTTCATGCGTGATGTGTTCATCACCCGTAGAACGTTCACCGATGGAAGCTGGCAACTGGGTGGTCGACTGTTTGGTGGTGGCTTCCAGCAACTATCGAAGGAAGACAGGAAACGGATCACGATCAACGGAGAGCCGGTTGTCGAACTCGACATCAAGAGTTGCCATGCAACAATGGCGTTCGCCCACGTTGGCATTGACTGGTACGCGCAGTCCAACCGAGACCTCTACTCAAGGCTAGAGGAAGAAGGTTGGCCGCGTGATGTAGTGAAAAAGGCTTTTAACATTATGATGAATGCGAAAAGCAGATCATCAGCCGTCGGTTCGTTAAAAGATCAGCAAATAAAGACAGGCTTCCTGTTCAACGATGGTATGACGGACTTCAAGGGCTGGTCGTCTCATCTGGTTCGCTCGATAGAAGACGCCTATCCGGAACTGAAAGATGTTTTCTATGCAGAACTCGGCACCCACTTCATGAACAAGGAAGGCAACATCTGCATGGCGATAGCGGAGTGGGCGGTACGAGAGCAGGTGCCCGTGTTGACGATCCACGATAGCTTTATTTGCCCTGCATCAAACGCACATGAACTGGAACAAGTCATTGGTCTATACTTTGGTGAAATGGTCGGTGCACGTTGCCTTACAACAGGAAATGACTTTGACCTTAGGCACCCTTAATTCCGAAGATAGCGAACAGTGAGAGAAGTCAAACGACATGCTGTTTTCTGGAGCTTTTGACGCTGTCCCTGTACAATGCGGGCGCGACTTGCTGTCTGGCAGGGGGGCAGTGAAGGGGCATCTTTCTTAAGGTCGCAGACCATAAACAGAGATGTAATTAGAATCTGAACCGCAAACCGATATTGATCGAATTAACATGATGGTCATTATCGTTGCTGTGGATGCTTTCCGTCCTTGAAGCGGCAAAATCAACATTAAGGACATCAGATTTCCAACCATTGACACCTAATTTCAATGTTCCGCTCGTTTTGAGCTCAGTTGGGACTTTCGTATTATAAATGTTGGATCCATTGAGATAACGCATTGATGCAGGAAAGCTCTCATTCAGAAAACTCGAATACTGCAATTTACTGTAGGTGCGGATTTTGAAACCCTTCCAGCCATTCGTCTTTGAAATTTCACCACCAAAATCTAACTCTTGATAATCAATTTCCTGATCAAAATACCTCAATGCCCTATTGCCACCAGTTTCATCAAAGGATTCCAACTTGATATCGGCTAAATTAAGCCCCGCATAGTATGAATTATCCAAGCCAGCATATTTTACGAACTGCCGTGCTCTAACTGAACCAGAATATATATGTCCGCTTCTTTCACCTGTAAGCGTCTCGCTACCATCAATCCTCTTGGTATCGAATGAAAGGCTTGCGTAATTGAGGGAGGTTTCGACCTGCGGCAAACCTTCTAACCTATAAGCTGTGTAAACGGTCACACCAAAATTGTCAGACTGGACATTGCCACCATCCGCGCCCACGTCTGTATCTTCCCTGCCCACCAATGCCGCAAAGCCGATAAGGCTGTCATGTTTGTATTCTTTATCGAGACCAAACGTGAGTACTGTTCGGTTAAAGTCGCGTGATGCCGCCGATGTTGAAGCACTGGTTTTGCCGACTGATAACTCACCATTACTCCAGAAACTCCAGCCATTGCTTGCACTTCCAAATTCTGGGTTTAAGTCAACCCCGCCTGTCTTAGCCTTTAGCTCTGCGAGGCCTAGTGAAACTGCCTGTGCCATTAGAACGTCTTCATAGAGCTCTGGGTTGCTCCCAATCTTTGATGCAAGTGTGGCTAAATCAGTCTCGCCATAATCCCTGAAGCGCTTGGGTGAGCTGTTCACAAATTGGTTCACAACAGGGTCAGTGAATTTGAACCTGATGCCTTGTTTGGAGTTATCGGAATTGCCCCACCTCGTGGCGAGCCACGATAAACGGTCATTAACTGCGTCTATCGAGCTTTTGTGAAACTGATAGGCAATCTGATCCTGACTCAAAAGGCTACCTACTACATCGGCTTTCTGAGTTGGATCAGATCGAGAAGTAGAGTTGTTAGTTGCTGTGATGCTTCCAGAGGTATCAAACGAAGCCACTTCATTGCCCGCTGTATCTTCAAGGACATTGCCAGACGTGGGCTTTGTGTAGGCAACGGTTACTATGCTATTCGCCTCTACAGCTGAGCCCATCGTAAGCTCCACATCAGAGCCAGAGATAGTCACTGCCGTGGGCGTTTTTCCCGTTCCATCCTCTGTCACGGTAAACGCGCTTGCAGACGGTGTAGAGGCCGCCAATGTCTCACCCATACCAATCGTCACTGTCGTGCCAGCCCCATCTACTGTGATGCTCGATGCTGATGGAGGGGCAGTATCGGTAGAGTACGTCCAATTAAACTGTGTAGCAGCGGCATTGTTATTGCCAGCAGCATCCGTAAATGCACCACCAGCCACATCAATCGTCGTGGCCCCAGCTGCTGTTGGCGTGAAGGTAGCCGTATAGACAGTAGATGATGTTGAGGCGAAGTTACTGATGGAGCCGTTGGTAACGGTTATGTCCCCAACGGCAAAGTTAGAGGTTGCCTCGCTGGCAGTGAATGTCAGAGAGAGTGTGCCGTCAGAGGATGCATCCCCATCACTCACCTCAGCTGCCGTGATCGTCATCGTCGGACCCGTAACATCATAGGTCCAATTAAACTGGGTTGCGGCGGTATTGTTATTGCCAGCAGCATCCGTAAATGCACCACCAGCCACATCAATCGTCGTGGCCCCAGCTGCTGTTGGCGTGA
>JBFPJN010000011.1:0-2845 GCA_040839025.1 Alphaproteobacteria bacterium LSUCC0719 | reverse complement strand
GTCAGAGAGAGTGTGCCGTCAGAGGATGCATCCCCATCACTCACCTCAGCTGCCGTGATCGTCATCGTCGGACCCGTTGCATCATAGGTCCAATTGAATTGTGAGGCTGCAGTGTTGTTGTTGCCAGCAGCATCCGTAAATGCACCCCCAGCCACATCAATCGTTGTGGCACCATCCGCCGCTGGCGTAAAAGTAGCCGTGTAGACAGTTGATGATGTTGAGGCGAAGTTACTAATTGAGCCATTAGTAACGGTTATGTCCCCAACGGCAAAGGTGGTCGTCGCCTCGCTGGACGTGAACGTCAGTGAAAGAGTGCCGTCAGAGGATGCATCCCCATCACTCACCTCAGCTGCCGTGATCGTCATCGTCGGAGCAACCTTCTCCGTCAAACTCGCGGTGTTGTTAGATTGTGTGGTTGACGCTGCATTGCCAGCCACATCATAGATTGCTGCAGCTCCAGACGGCACAACACTCAGCGTCTCATTCCCGTCCGCCGTTCCTGATGTGCTGACCCCAAGAACCCACACACTCTGGGAGGTCTTTGTGATCGAACTCGGTGTGGCCGTTACTGTTGCTGTTCCACCAGAAATAGAGATCGCAAAATCAGATACCTCCAAATCTCCAGAGCCACCGTTTGTGTTATAGACATCCTCAGCAAATGTAACCGTCAATGCATCATTCGCCGCATTCAAACTTACAGAGCTGATGGTTGGGGCTGTAGTGTCGACCAAGACAGAGGACGTGCTGCCGACACTATTGAGTGTAAGATTAAGGTCATTCCCAGCACTGTCTTTAAGTGTCCCACCATTGGCAGATAAAGAGCCAACGGCAATACCATCTGTGTCTGTCTCGCTTGCTTGAACGGTATAGCTAAATACGAGCGAAGACGTTCCTGTGCCAGACGCATATGTTGCTTGCCGTGTCGTGCTCCCAATGGTCAAAGCAATCTGAGGTGTGCCACCAGTGGTTACAACTGTCACATTGTCTGACGTGTTCACCGTAAAGCTGAGTGTATCTCCTTCTTTGTAGCTGCCATCAGAAGGAACAGAAACGGAGGAAACGGTAGCTACGCATCCGCCGTCCAAAACGCTTCCATATCCGCCGCCGAGATCAACAACGTAGTATCTCAGAAACGCTGCTCCGGTGGCTGGATAGGTGAAGCTAAGAGTTCCAGAATTGATTCCTGAGTTTGTGTTTGCAGTAACGCCCGGCACTGAATCTGAGACACCGTCGCCATCTAGGAACTGTGATGCAAGGACAACACCAGATGCATTTTCCACTGTGACAAGCATGACATCATGACTAGCGCTATCAGCATACGATACGGTAGACGCGGCACTCGCAGTACCTTCGACACGGAATGAATAAACGACAGCCTCAGCTACACCACCTGTCTCATCAGGAGTGTTGTGGCTGCTCGATCCCGGCGTTGTTGTAGGCAAGGCAGTCACTGCACCCCATGTATAAATGGAATTGAGTAAAGGTCCTTGCGCACCGCCGTCAGTAAATGGGGAGATGAAGTTAATGTCTGCATCATCATAAATGCTGTCGAGATCGCCATCGTATGCATCGTTTCCATTTGGCGGATTTGTATTGATGCCGAAGTAGTTTGTGTCCGCTGTATATCTGACTTTCTGGTACGAGCCTGTACATATCTGTGCTGGCATATCCAACGCATCCGTTGTTGCACCGGTGGCAAATTTGGGTAAGAACACGAAAAAAAAGGAATAACTGCAAGAGCTTTCCCTGCGCGCGAGAAAAACTGCCTCAGCTGAGCGCTACTGCTCCACATTATGATTTGCTCACTCTCAACCGTCGGCCAAATTTGCCGAGAGGTTCTTTTTTGAGAGAGGGTAATTTAAACAGAATAAATATGCCTTATTTTTAACTTACCGTTAGAGCACTTTGGCCTTCTCGATATGTTGTATCAGTAAAATTAGGCGTAATAATTTTGATCCGCGTCACTGCTTCAGACGATATGTGCTGCGGCCGAGCGCGCTAGTCCCCTGTGTCTAGCCTCCGCATTTGTTGGTAATAACCGCGCCCCGCCGAGCGTATAATTTAAGTTCAGAGTAATTATGATTTGGGCAGCAAATCGTGCTGCCCCCGGTGAAACCTTTACATCAGCTTTGGTACTTAATACTTCGAAGATCGTGTCAACCATGTTCTCCATGACTTCAATTGTTTTCTGATGTAAGTTTCTATCTTTCACAAAATGAACATTCATAGCTTGGTTTAAGCCAGTGTTTGCTTCTTGGAGTTTGGCCGTTTTTTGCGAAAGACAAAATAGAAACTCTTCAGTTTCAAAACTTGATGCGCGTATGAACTGCCCTCTGATCGCATCGATTTCCTCGTTAGCTTCTGTGCAGTAGTCTTCCCAAAACAGCATTAGCGCGGCTTTCTTTGTGCCGAAATGGTTCTGAAAAGCCCCAACACTGCTATTTGCTGCTTCTGCAACTTTTGAGATGGATGTGTCTAGATATCCATTTCGCTCGAGGGAATAGATGAAAGCTTCGCGTAATGCTTCCCGAGTTCGTATTGCTCTCTCTTGTAATACACTGTCTTTTGACATAATTAAGCCGTCTTAATTTTTGTCCACCACACGTTAATGGCATCAAAACAATACGGCATATTGTTTTGTCACACCAACCACTTCAGCAGAGGCTGCCTTTCCAAAAACCACGGTAATTTTATCTGATTGTTCTGACTTCAATCAGGAAAACCAGATTACGGCTGGGAAACTCGATGCCTACATGGGGCAGGACGTAACCCCGAAAACCCACACTCCACCAATCCCTGTCGGGCGCACCTGCACATGTACCGGTACCCCCGGGTGGCCCATGCG
>JBFPJN010000010.1 GCA_040839025.1 Alphaproteobacteria bacterium LSUCC0719 | reverse complement strand
GGTGCGTGGTGTACCGTCACGCAGAACAAGCTGGACCTGTGACGCAGCACTTAATGTTGATGCTGAAGACACCGCTGAAGATACCGCACGAAGGGTAGGAATTATTTCACCGGTCGAAGGCGCTACTGCATTCGCTTTTTCCATTTTGAAGCTATAGACTGCCCCATCCTCACCTTCTTTCTGTTTGTCGACCGTTATATCAACGTTGAGGCCATTATTCGTTTTGCAAACAGTCAAGACCGTGTCAGCACCGGCAAATAGAGCTGATGAACCCCGGATGCCTTTTTTCTTGTCTTTGCCATTGTGTGTGATCATCAAGACCGTGGCACCGGTTTTAGCGGATATTCGCTCTGCGCACCTTAACGCTAGCGTCATGTCCCTAGAAGAATTCTCCTCTTGGTCAGGCGTAGCCTTCGAGAAGGTATCTATAATCACCAACTCGAACGTGCCTTGATCGATTACCCAGTCAGCGTCTTCTTCACCTACCAAGTTTACGCCTTCGCACAATGTTACCTCAGAGGTATCCATATCCAGCGCTTTGAAACGTGGGGGCAATCCTCTCAAGCCTTCATGAGCGCTGTATAAAACTCTACCTTTTCGTGTAGGCAGCCCAGCAAACGGCTTCCCATTAGCGATGTGAGTTGCCATTGCGACAGCAAGAAAACTTTTATACGAACCACTTGGGCCTACCAAAAATGCAACGCCTTGCTTCGTAAGAAGTCTGTCAATGAGCCACTCAGGTGGCCCTAGAGCGAATAACTCGTCAACGCTGTATGATTTAAGCCGTTGTTTGCTCTCATTGTACGAAAGTTTAGGCGCCCAGTCTTTGCGCCTAGCTCCATCTATGAAGGTGCGGAGTTCCCGGATTGTCTGATTAACAGTGAACTCTGGCCAAGTGATGTGTTCCGCGAGCGCGAGGATCTCGGCATCTGACTTGCCTTGAGACACATAACTTGCCACTAAATCCCTGACTGGCTCGTGCCAAGCAATGCCTTGATTGACGATGCTGAGCCGCTTTTCATTTTCGCTGACGAAAATACGACGCTCTCCAACGTCTATATTTTGGGCTGGAATAACTTGCCGCTGTATTTCAGTGAGGAGTGCCTCTGTAAGCTCAGCAGGTTCATCATCTATGATCAGCTGATATCCCGAAGATGGTGGGGCAATGACGTAGCCCCCATCGCCTCTAACGTCCACGCCTGCGTGAAGAGAGCCAGCACTGCACTTTATGTCAGCATCTGGCATCTTGAAATAATAGTGACAGCCTCCGTTCACAGTGGCGACCAAGCGCGTTGGTGGTAGCTCATTAAGGGAAGGCCATTCAAAACCGTTTTTGCCATTCTTCTTGTCGATGTCGATGACAAGCAGCCCTGATATTTTACCGGTAGGCAGGCCGATCAACTCTGCATCACATCGCGAAAACAACTGTTGAATTTTGTCAGGATCAGTTGTTGCGTCATAGAAGCCCTGTTTGCAGGCGGGCGTCTTATCGCTTTTGCACGGAAATACTGGGAAACCCTCTTCAGCAAGACGCAAGGCCTGCGAGATCAGGATTTCTTGAGGCGGCATGATTTGCTGTGAAAACACGATCTACCCCCTCTTGTCCTGCAACCACGCCTCAACATCGCTTAGCCTGTAGCGGACATGCTTTCCGATGCGGCAGAATGGAGGCCCCTGTCGCGTAGTCCGCCAGTAGCTGAGTGTTGCAATAGGCACTGCGAGCCAACGAGCTAGCTCGTCTGCAGTCAGATAAAGTGGGATGCCGTTCTTATCTTCAAGGCTCGTGGGGATGTTTGGTCCGACCATTGGTAATCACCTGTCATACTGTTGAGCAAGTGTTCACCAATAATCATCACACCTTTCTGGAATTCGATCCGGGAAAAACCGATTTAATCGGATGGACTATAATTTCTAATTAAATCAGGAAAATATTCAGGATCTCCGAACATTTCCGAAAGCTCATCCAGCCATTCTTCATGCATTTTCCATCGTTCAGGCATTGGCAGTGAACGTTGTTCAGCCAAGAAATGCTTTGACTTCCATCCACTTGCCAGCTCAAGAATTGTTTTGGCACTATGTTTTTCACCATCATTGGGGACAGAGAGTTCTGACAAAATATGCGCCGCCTCTTCTCCACTAATGCTGTGCTTAAACGCCAAGAAACCTACTAGGTGCTGATAACGTTCACGATCGAGTTCTGCTGTCGGTTGCCTGCCGCGTTGTCTCCCTGTCTTGGGGTATTTGATGGCCATTCGGAGGTGGTTGATTTCTGACATCATCTCCCGAAAGATCTGCCAGTAGTCTTCTTTTGGGGAAGAATGGCCTCGTATCGCTAGGAATGCCGAGATTTGCCGATCGATTTGTTTATTTTTATCAACCATCCTGAAGTAGCCCTCCCAAAAGTTAGTCGGACATAATCGGCACCTTCGGCACAAGAAAAAACTTTAGTTCACCTCCACCCCGTTATTTCCCTGAGCCAATTTGTGTCTCTGCGTAGCTTTCATCCTCCTGTCGATGGACGCGCAGCTGGTGCTGGAGAAGTAAAGCTGTAACATTAAGTTGGGATTCTTAGGCACCGCAATGAAGGGTAACTAAAAATGGCTATAATTGTTAAAGGCGAAATCACAATCACCAAGGGCTTCAACCACTGGAAGGAAATGGTCTTCTCGCAGAAAGAGAAAATGGCTGGGATGGGTATGCAGTTCCTTTTTGCAGGTACAACGAAGGAAGACCCGACCAACCTTATCGCAATCATGAAGTTCGACAGCGTTGAAGCTATGCAAGCTTTTGGTTCTGATGTGGAGCTTACTGAAACGCGACGACAAGCTGGGGCAGTAATTGAGAGCGGTGTGATGACGCCAATCTCGGATGAATTTTTCACAAACTTTCCAGAGCCATTCATCCAGCACTGATCCATTAGGTTTTATAACAGATGCCCCTTGGCTGGACGATCAGCTAAGGGGCAGCAGCGGCTATGTGGAGCAAACCGATGCGCCTCCTCCTCACCACCATCATCCTGACAATGCTCGCGCAGTCGGTTTGGGCGGACACCACAAACCGAGCAAAACAACTCTCACCTGCCCCGGGGGTCTTTGTTGGTGGAGTAGGCTTGGAGTGCCGATCCAAGCCAGAAACTTGGGTGCAATTTGTGCTATTGACTAAAGACAGGAAAAAACTGGGCATCGCGAAGTTTGAAGATGATGATGTCACTTATGATTTTTGGCGCATAACCAAAACCACACCTCGTCATTACATCGCGCAAGACGAAGAAAAAAAGCCAAAGGAAATTGTCCTCGACCGGCAGAGACTTGAGATGTCTTATGGCTTGGACTATTGGTGTGAAACGATGAGCATCAGCGACCTGCACAAAAATGCTGGTAACCACCTCCGCGCTTTATTGAGCGAGAATAAAATCTAATGCGCCTCATCCTCACCACCATCATCCTGACGATGCTTGTGCAGCGGGGCGATATCTCAGCTACAAGCTGACGATCTCAGACAACAGGTCGTTCCGTTTCGGCGGCTTCGACATCGACGTGACGCAGACTGGGGCGAGGTGAGTTAATGTCGTCAGCGTTACTCAGCTGATCTCTCAGCGCATGAAGCAATTAGCTTTCCATCATTTCGTATTAGCCTCTGTGAATAGAGATTTCTCCCCCATAGAAACCAACGAGTTTCACCTTTGTCGCGCGAATCAACCCACATCAAGACTCCAGTTTGCGATGCCCGCTCACATACACTTAAAGATACTAATTTCAGTGTATCGGCATCCCAAACCATTGTGGCCTTCGCCGTAGTGGGCCACTGCACAGCAACCAACAGCGCAACCGCTGCTGTCGTCAAAAACCTCATGACACTATCTCCAACTGAAAGGGGTCACCACTATGCCACTCTCTGACCGCACCGATCTACTCATCACTGACTACGAGCAACGGCAGTTTCCCGATCTGGAAGAGAGCGTCTGCCCTTGGTTGTAAAGCATATCCCCCCCGACCGGATAACCAGCCGAGGGGTTACGTGCAACCATCATCGAGGGATGCCGGCCCTGCTGGGGGAAGAGGCCAGAGCTACCCATTTTAACGCCTCACATGTGCCTGTGCGCGTCCTGCGAATGTGCATCGCATATATTGCGCCGATTGAGTTTTAAGATTTAGGCCCAAGCATTGGAATTCCACATGTATGTGGATTTCTTAAAGCGCGTTGCAGCCCTTTGTGCTGACGATTTTCCCTTTCAAATTCACACATTGCTGTCTGGTTAACTTTGTCTTTGCATTGACGACCATAAAGTTTAGGTACACTTGCTTGTTCTTGAAAACAAAAGACATGTCCCGTGTGTCGTTACAGAAGTTTTTATAAAAACAGCGACTGTTCTGTTCGCTCACAAAAAACTTGACGGTGTACATTCCCCATCCTTTGTAGATCACGCACGAACTATTCGAAGGTGGAGGAACTTGCAGTTGATCCGACATTGAGCGGAGCCATCTAAATCCGAACTCGATTAGCTGAGGGCTCACAACATTCTCGCAGCGATAATATTTGAAGCTCTTGGATTGGTGAATCAGCTGGCCGTCAACATCTCCACTCGGCGTTAATCTTAACATCGGAACATTTTCTGCCGGTGTCACTTTTGATTGGGCCGTGGCGCTTGGTTTTTCCGCTGGTTTGGTGCTGCTAGGAGAAGTTGTCCCAGTATCGTTGCTAGATTCCTCTGAGCTGTCGCCCAAAAGCGTCTTTTCGCAAACCTCGACTTTTGATTTGAGATAGTTGATTTGCCTTTTTTCAGTTTCACATTTGGGAGCACTAGCTGCAGCAAGCAGCTTTTCATTTTCTGACTTTTGCGCGCTTATTTCTTTTTTCATTTTGTTGGATAGCTCAGTGAGCGCATCCAGTTCAGTTTGTGTTTCTTGGTATTTGCTGGCCATTTCATTATTTGAAAACTCAAGCGCCGATAGCCTAGCCTGTAAGCTCTCGATCTCGGCCTGCGCTTCGCTTAAAGAATTTGCCTTTTCTTCAATATCAGCCTCTTTGCCGGCCAAGGTTTCCTTCAGCTCTGATATTGTCGTCGCCAAGGCTCCTAATTGTTTTGAGCCTACCGCTGAGTCGGCCAGCTCTGACTCCAGCTCTTTCACCTTAAGCTCGAGTTCAGTCCTCTTTTCCAAATCACCTTGCAGGGCAGATAGCGCATTGTTCTTTTCTTCTAGCGCCGTTTCTGCACTGGCTAACTTGCGTTCGAGTTCGTCACGGTCACCCCTGAGCGCATTTATCTCGGAAGACTGTTTTGCAACATTGTCCGAAAGCTCGCTGACTTTACTGTTGAGTTCGGAAACGAGTTCCGGTTGCTGCTTGGCTTCTGCCAGCTCGGCTTGAGCTTCTTTTGTGGCGGCCTTTTGTGATTCAATTTCTTCGGTGAGCAATTGCAGCCTGCCATTCAGTTCGGCCTGCGCATTGTTGGCGGCTTCGATGGTACGCTCAAGCTGCTGATTTTCTTTTTTCTGACTGTCCAGCTGCGCCTCCAGAGCAGCTATAGATCGCTCAGACGCCTGGGACGAGGCTTTGGCTGCGTCTAACTGTGTCTCTAGTGAAGCTATGGACCGCCCCAACTCTTGTGCCGACGCTTCGGCGAGATTTGCTGCTTCCTCGAATTGTTTGATTTGCTTGCGGTAATCGTCAATCACGCTAGGCAGTCGTTTACCTGCACGCACATCTATTAACATTGACTGTATTTGCCCCAGTCCATCCTGCTTATTGTTTGCTTTTAAGAGGCATTCACGCTCATATTTCCGGTCCCCCTTACTTTCGAAACCGGGTAGACCCACGAAAAGGGCGTCTTTCATACTGGCTACATCAGATGCGCTGAATTCGTATTTCCATTTATATTTTGATTTGAACCTTGTGCCGTATCCAGAGATCGAGGCGTCTGAGTTCCTCAAGTCCCCATAAAACAGCATGATGCCATCACCATTTTTGTTATTTTTGTCTATCCAGACACGCGTTGAAGAAAAACTTATTGATGTATAAATCCCCCAAAAATCCTCTGAATAACCACGTGCTCCTGATTTGTCCCCCGAACAGGAAAGCGTAATGCTAATCAGTTGTTGAGGCTCATTTGTAGCTAAAGCCTGCTGCGACAACAGCCCAGCTGTGAAAGCCATAATTACGATTTTGAGTTTTGGGAACATAGGGGACTTCTAGCTATTGTGTGTTATCCCCCAGTCTCCAAAGATAAACATAAAGAAGAGAAAAAATAAATGCCTTAGGCAAAAATCAGGCACTTGAATCGAAGGTTGCTTGTTATCAATGACGCTTATCACTCACAAGCCGTGGTAAGACGAGGTTCCATCCAATTACCTCTACAGCGTCTACAATTTGAGTGTTCAGCGTGTTACGTTGTGACATGCAAATTTACACACCACCACGCGCAAAAAATGGCCAATTCGCACCCGGCTCCTCCGGTAATCCGGGAGGTCGTCCAAAGGATGAGGCGCGGGTCGCCGAGCTGGCCCGATCTCACACTCTTGAGGCCATCGATACGCTTGTTGACCTCATGCGTCACGGCAGGGATGAGCGTGTACGTGGTACAGCCGCTCAGGCGTTGCTGGATCGAGGCTGGGGCAAGCCGAAGGTGGAAGTGGTGTCAGAGGTCGGTGGCGGGTATTTAGAGGCATTAAAGGACGCTAATGCTGATCTGTCATGAAGTTTTCTTTTCACAAACCCGACTTGAACGAAGTAGGTGCGCGGCTGTCTGGACGCCTTGCAATAAGTAGCAAGCAAGTCGCTATTTATTTCAATACTGCACTTGCTGGTACAGCAGGCTTGGAGATGGATCGGTATCTCCGAGATGTCTTAGAAAACAGCTCAACCATTTATGATCGAGCAATGGACGCCGGTCGTAATGTCTTTGCTGAGTATGGACCAGACCACAGATTATTTGATGGTGGACACACAGTAGCTGGCGCGTGGGAGGCAGTAAGAAATGCACTCCCTGATGATCGGTTGAATGAAGAGGCGCTGGGCTTTCTAGCTGCTTATTGGAAAGACCTAGTTACCCCGATGGGTATGCCTATTGCGAACTTTTCGCGAGATAGTTTTGATCAGATTACCGCTGCAGCTTCACGTATCGGAATCGAGCCAGAATGGTTAAAAGACTTAGTTTCTTTCACTGCTACAGAGGGTGCGGGTGCTTTAGCGGCAGTCGTTGGTGCGGCACTAAGCTGGCACCAAAAGGATATCGAAGATTTCGCAGAGTACGCAGCTTCAATTGCAGCAGGATCACTGCTTGCTGCAAACCCTCTCAGTTTAACAATTGCCATCTTGCTGCTAGCTCGGAGCTGGCATGTTGGCAGAAGGCACACTACTGCGGAAAGAATCCTTGGACGGTTTGGCTGGGGAAGCGCCAAAGCAGGTGCGTTTATCGGAGCGGCGTCACTGGCTAGTGGTGCTTGGCTAGGGGTTGCCGCCGGACTGGCAGCTGCGGTTGTGGTGTCTCATCTTCAAAAGCAGGTGGGGGGCAGTGAGGAAGCGTATAACTGTGAGCATATGGCCGATCAGATGCAGAGCCTGATTGATCGCAAGGTAGTGTCTTTACTTGA
>JBFPJN010000009.1 GCA_040839025.1 Alphaproteobacteria bacterium LSUCC0719 | reverse complement strand
AAACAGGTTCGCGGGATTCAGAATCCGCAGAGTTGCAGGCAAGCACACAGGATAAGCCGCTTCCCGAGCGCGCCATTCCTTCATCTGAACCGCCCGGATACCTTCGTGTTTCGCCTGCCGACGCCCGGCAGTTCATTCCAAGTGTTTCATCCACCGATGTAGGTTCGCTAGCGGGTAGCCCGAGCCGTATCCCTGACCGACAGATGTGGTCGCCCAGCCACCGATCTGATCGATGATGTCAGATGGACATTCGCATGTGCGTAGCCTATCTCGAAGACTGTGCCTGAAAGAGTGGATGACACATCCGTCCGGTACGTATGGCTTCATCCACTTGTTCAGAGTGTTGCTGGCATAGTCTGCCTTGCACTTCGTGGTGGAGCAGTATCTCGGAAACAAGAACGGCCCGTCATTTTCCGCGGCTGCACGTTGTACTGCCCACAATGCGGATCCGACCAGCGGTATGTCTCGTCGGCTGCCAGCCGTCTTCAATGGTCTCGATGCATGTTCCTCAAGACGTACAAAGGGTATGTCGCCCTCGAGGTGTATATCACCGATGCGAAGGCCAGCTGCTTCGGCAAGCCGCATACCGGTATCGCTTATGAGTGCGATCAGCCAGCGGATGTCATCATCCAGCTTCATACATTCATTCTGAACAAGACGGATGCTGTCGATGGGAACTGGCATGCGCTTAACAGGTTCTGCACCCGTGCCGTAGTGCATGTTTGCAAAAGGGTTTGGCTTGTTGATGCCATGCTCTCTTGCGGACAAATTCCAGATCGACCGTATGACAGCAAAGTTCCGTTTGACCGTCAGTGTTGAAACACCTCTCGAAATCAGTGCATCTCGGAATGCCTTTGCATCATGGATGCTGTATGCGGAAATAGCCTTGTCACCAGACAGACTGATCACATGGTCTGTGACGCGTTCTGCAAGCTGCCGGAACTTCTTATCGTCAGTCCGTCCTTTCATTCTGCAATAGTCAGCACAGGCAACTGAAAGCAGAATCTCCTGTTCTCTCTGCAAAAGCAGTAGATCAGAGGCTGGCGTTTCTTCTGAGATGCCGAAGCGCAGATCGAGCCACTCACGTTCGAGGCTATCAACAAGGCTGCTGGCTAGCCGGTTTGCTTGCTTGGGGTCTTTGGTCCGAAGTGACTTGCGGATGAACGGTCTTCCATATCGGCGTTGGAGGTCTGCTGGAACACGTTTTTGAAGATAGAACACACCGCGTTTGGTGTAGAGGTACGGAACCCTTCTGTTCGCCATTGTACTACCATTTGTACTACCGCCGATTGCGTCGGCAGGCGAAACACGAAGGTATCCGGGCGGTTCAGATGAAGGGATGGCGCGCTCGGGAAGATTCGAACTCCCGACCCCCAGATTCGTAGTCTGGTGCTCTATCCAGCTGAGCTACGAGCGCGGTGTGTGGCGGGTGGGCATCGCCCCCGTCACAGCAGCGCGCACCATAGGCGATGCCAGCAGGGCTGGCAAGTCCTTTCAGGGTGGCTTTCAGGGCCGCAAAACAGGCTTGTCAATGCCGGCGGACAGGCTAATGTCAGGCAATCTGGATTTTGTGTCGGCGTTACGTGATTGCTTCAGGGGTGAAAGACATGACAGACGGGTATGACAAGGCGTTTCCGGTGTCCTGGGAAGAGCTTCACCGCACATCAAAGGCACTTGCCTGGCGGCTTCTTGAACTTGGTCCCTTCGAGGGCATTGTGGCGGTGACGCGCGGCGGGCTGGTACCGGCGGCCATCGTGGCCAGGGAATTGGAAATTCGCCTGATCGAGACCGCCTGCATTTCCTCGTATCACGGCAGTGAACAGGGTTCGCTGGACATTCTGAAGAGTGCGCCCAGTGCGGGTTCCGGTGCGGGCTGGCTGATTGTCGATGATCTTGTCGACACTGGTGAAACGGCAAAGGCATTGCGCACCATGATGCCGGACGCGCATTTCGCCACCGTCTATGCCAAGCCGGCCGGCCGGCCGCTTGTCGACACCTTTGTCACCGAAGTGTCGCAGGATACGTGGATTTTCTTTCCCTGGGACATGGAACCACAGCCGTCAACACCGATCATCGGCCGCCGCGCCTGATCGTCTGCTGCCTAAACCTCGGGTGATACTCCTGCAGATTTCGGGCCGCTGAACATCTCGACCGGCAATTGCAACCGAAACTCGCTGCCCTCGCCGGTTGACCGGGCCAGTTTCAGATTCCCTCCCTGCGCCACCGCAAGGTCGCGCGCGATGGCCAGTCCAAGCCCCGAGCCGCCGCGCTGTCGGCTGCGAAAGGCCAGAAACAGATCTTCCCACTGGCTGCGGGGTATTCCCGGCCCGTCATCGGCAATGTCGACAACGCCAAGCCGGCCGGCACGCCAGATATCGATGGTGATCCGTGACGCTCCTGCGGTGGCCGCATTGCGCGCCAGATTCAACAGGATCCTGGCCATCATCGTGCGGTCGAGATAGAGCCTGTCCGGCCCGGTATAATTCACCACAATGCCCGAATCGGAGGCTGTCTCGCCGGCAAGTTCGGACATGCTGATGATGTCCGGTTTGGGAACCGGCGTTTCGGCAAGATAGTCCAGCATCGACTGACACAGCACCACAGGCTGTTCCAGCGAACGCACGACATGCGGCGCGGCGCGGCGCACCCGCGGGTCCTGCGAGGCAATCAGCGTGTCGGCAACCAGCGTTGCCGAACTCAGCACATTGCGCATGTCATGATTGATCTTGGCCACCGCCTCGCCGATGTCGGCAAGCCGTTCACGTTGGCGAAGCGCGATCAGGGTGTTGCGTTGCAGTGATTCCAGCGCCCCTGCCGCGGCGGTGAATTCCGACGATTGCGTAATGGCGTCGGGAATCGCGCTTGCCACGGTGGGATCGTCGCTGAATTCATTGATTGTGTCGATGAGGGCTGTCAGTGGCGCCGAATAGTGACGCGTCAGATATCGCCGGGCCATCCAGATGATCACTCCGGCAAGGGCTGCGCCCGCGATGAACCATCTGAGGAATATGAGCCGCAATGCGGTGCGAAATCCCGGCCTGTTCGGGTCGAAGCGCCATCGCGAATCACCGTCGATACCTGCCACAATGATGGGCTGGCGCGGGTCGGGGAGAATCATGACAAGGCTTGTCGCGGCAAGCTGCAGCGTTGATGTGGTCCGCAGGTCAATGGTGACCGCCTGGCGCACAGGGGCCGGCGTCACCACCTGGCTTTCCTGCGAAAATGCTATCTGGCGATAGACGGCGTTCGTCGTGGCAAGCGTCGATACCAACGTCACGACAAGGCATGCCGCAGCAAAAATGGCTAAATATAAAACCGGGTGGCGCATGATGATCGTCCCCACTTTCCCAATCCGACCAGTATAGGCCGCGTTAGTGTTCGGACGGTCAGCGTTTCGGTTCATGTCATGTTGCGTTGGTTATCAGCATCCCGGTAGCTGAAAACAATTGACACCCGGCCGCCCGCACCCTACAACCCGTCCAGTTTCTGACAACCTATTGATTGTGCGAAGGGAGCGCCGCCATGAAACGCACCTATCAACCCAGTGTTCTCGTCCGCAAGCGTCGTCACGGATTCCGTGCGCGCATGGCCACTGTTGGCGGTCGCCGCGTCCTTCGGGCACGCCGTGCCAAGGGCCGGGCACGTCTGTCTGCCTGACGACGTGCAGGCGTTGCGGTGACCGAACCGGCCAGCATCCCGTCACGCGCTGGATTTCTGGCCGCCCGCGACAGCGGCATGAAAGCAATATCCCGGGGATTTATCCTGCAGGCGGTGCCAACCGGTCGGCCTGACTGGCGTCTCGGGCTTACAGCATCACGAAAAGTTGGGAATGCGGTGCGGCGCAACAGGGCGCGCCGTCGTCTTCGTGCGCTGGCCCGCACTGAACTGTCATCCCATGCCAGATCGGGAATCGACTATGTGATGATTGCCCGCCATGGCACGGCTGATCGCTCCTGGCCCGACCTTGTGTCCGATCTGTCCAAGGCTGTCGGCTATCTTCATCGCAACATGGATCGCCAGCACGGCGCCCCGACGGAGGCATCCCGATGACGGTGTTTTCAGGTCTGCGGCGCGCCGTTGAACGTCTTCTGGCGGCGCCTCTGATCCTTTTGATCTGGGCTTACAGGCTGTTCATTTCCCCCCTTCTTGGTGCCAATTGCCGTCATTTGCCGACCTGTTCGGAATATGCTGTCGAGGCTTTGAAACGTCATGGCCCCTTGCGCGGTGGAATCTTTGCGCTAAAACGTATCTCGCGTTGCCATCCGTGGGCAACGCCGGCATTTGATCCGGTGCCGCGCGCCGGCGATGATGGTGCGGCTGGACAAGGCCGACACCATGGCTGAGTGCCTGTTTCACATCTGGTGCAATCAAACGCACAGGGACATGATTGATGAACCCCGAAAACCGTAACATGATCCTCGCCATCTCGCTGTCGATGGCAGTGCTCTTTGGCTGGCAGGTCTTCGTTGTTGGACCGGAGCTGGAAAAGGAAGCGGCCCGTCAGCAGGCGGTTGCCGAAATGCAGGCGTCCGAGGCCACGGCCGAGAATGCCACGCCGCAGGCTGGCACCGCCACCGCGACACCATCAGGCGTGTCGACCGCCATATCACGCCCCGCGGATACCGCCCCGCGGATTGTCATCGACGCACCGCTTGTTTCGGGGTCGATCTCGCTTGCCGGTGCCCGGATCGACGATGTTATGCTGAACGGCTATCGCGAAACCCAGTCGGACGATTCGCCCTTTATCCATTTTCTGCAGAAGACAAGTTCCGACCGTCCCTATTTTGCCGAATTCGGCTGGGCCGCCGACAGCGATGCCCAACCCATGCCAACGGCTGACAGCCTGTGGGTCGCCGATAGCCAGACGCTGGTACCGGGCGCGCCCGTGTCGCTGTCATGGGACAATGGCAAGGGGCTGACCTTCCGGCGGACCCTGTCAATCAACGAGGATTACCTGATCACTGTTGATGACAGTGTCGAAAGCCGTCTTGATGTGCCGGTGACACTGTTTCCCTATGGCCTTGTCAGGCGACATGGCACGCCGCCGACAACCGGCATCTATATCCTTCATGAAGGCGCGCTTGGCGTGTTCGACGAGACGCTTCGCGAGGAGGATTATGATGACATGAAGGACGCCGATGGCGGTGTGATCGATGTTGTGCCGGAAAGTGCTGGTGGCTGGATTGGCATCACCGACAAATACTGGCTTGCCGCGCTGATACCGGACCAGTCGGTGCGGATCAACTATGCCTTCAAATCGCTTGGTGGTGGCGAGGATCGCTATCAGGTTGATTACATCGCTGCAGAAGGGCAGATGCTGCAGCCCGGACAGGTGGTGGCAAGCAAGACACGGCTTTTTGCCGGTGCCAAGAAGGTCTCGCTTCTTGACCGGTATTCCAAGGAATTCGGAATCCCGAATTTTGATCTGGCGATTGATTTCGGCTGGTTCTACTTCCTGACAAAACCATTCTTCCTGGTGATCAACTGGCTGTATGGAATTCTTGGCAATTTCGGCATCGCGGTGCTGGCCTTTACAGTGCTTGTAAAGCTTGTCTTCTTCCCCCTTGCCAACAAGTCCTACCGGTCGATGGGCAAGATGCGGCTGTTGCAGCCGAAGATCCAGCAGATACGTGAAAAGCACGCCGAAGACAGAATGTCGATGAACCGCGAGATGATGGAACTGTACAAGACCGAAAAGGTCAATCCGGCGGCGGGATGTCTTCCTGTGCTGTTGCAGATTCCGGTCTTCTTCGCCCTCTACAAGGTGCTGTTCGTCACCATCGAGATGCGGCATGCACCGTTTTTTGGATGGATCACCGATCTGTCGGCACCGGATCCGACATCGGTCTTCAACCTGTTCGGGCTGCTTCCCTATTCGGTCGGTTTCCTGCCGCCGTTTCTGCAGCTTGGCGTCTGGCCGATCCTGATGGGAATCTCGATGTTCCTGCAGATGCGTCTCAACCCGGCTCCACCAGACCCGGTACAGGCGAAGATCTTCCAGTTCATGCCGATCATTTTCACCTTCCTTCTGGCGACATTCCCGGCTGGGCTGGTGATCTACTGGACCTGGAACAACCTTCTTTCGATGGCGCAGCAATGGTACATCATGCGCAGAATAGCGAAGGAGAGCTGACGGCCGACGAGATCGAGGCCGGACGTCTTCTGTTCGCTGGCAGCTGCGATTTCATCGCGGCGGCAAACAACATGCAGGTCCTGCCACCTGAAGGCCTGCCTGAAATCTGCTTCGCCGGCCGTTCGAATGTCGGCAAGTCATCGCTGGTCAATGCGCTGACCGGGCGGCGGGCCCTGGCCCGCACATCGCAGACACCCGGCCGCACACGACAGCTGATCTTCTTTGATCTGGCCAGTCGGCTGCAGCTTGTCGACCTTCCCGGCTACGGCTATGCGTCGGCACCGAAAACCGACATCAAGGCCTGGACAACGCTGACGCGTAAATTCCTGGCTGGCAGGGCATCCCTGCAGCGGGTGTTCCTGCTGATTGATGCCCGCCGCGGGGTCGGCAGTGCCGATTCGGAAATCATGGCGCTTCTTGATGCCAGCGCCGTGTCCTGGGCCGTTGTGATGACAAAGGCCGACAAGCTGAAGCCGACACCGCTCAAGGCGGTGTGTGACGCGACAGCCGAGATGATTGCGCGCCATGTCGCCGCCTACCCGCATATTTTTGTGACCTCGTCACAGGAAGGCGATGGCATCGCCGAACTTCGCGCGCATCTTGCCGGACTGGCGTTGCCGCGCGGCTAGCGCACCGCCGGTTCCGGGCGAACAACACTTGCACAGCATGCCAGCTTGCCGATAGGTTGACGCTCGGCTTGTGATGGCCCCGGCGCTGCGGCTCCGGCACTTTGAAAGGCAATATGATGGGCGATACATCTTCCTCACTGCAGTCAAAGCTGATTGAACGGACGGGCATGCTTGTCGAGGCGCTTCCCTTCATGCGCCGCTATTCGGAACAGACAATTGTTGTGAAGTTCGGTGGTCATGCGATGGGCGAGGCGGAATATGTTGCCTCGTTTGCCGCTGACATCGCCCTTCTTGATCAGGTTGGCGCGCGTCCGGTCGTGGTTCATGGCGGCGGCCCGCAGATTGGCGAAATGCTCGCCAAGCTGGAAATCGAGTCGAATTTCGTCAACGGGCTGCGGGTGACCGACGAGGCCACCATCTCGGTTGTCGAGATGGTGCTTGCCGGCGGCATCAACAAGGCACTTGTGGCGGCGATTGCCCGTGCCGGTGGCCGTGCTGTCGGAATCAGCGGCAAGGACGGCGGATTGATCCAGGCACGAAAGCTTCTTGGCAAGGGCCGGACCGAGGGGAGCGCCATCGAACAGGCGATCGATCTTGGATTTGTGGGTGAGCCTGAAAAGATCAATACCGATGTGCTGGATGCGTTGAATGCCGCCAATCTGATTCCCGTCGTTGCGCCGGTCGGAAGCGATGCCAATGGCGAGACCTACAACATCAATGCAGATACGGCGGCTGGTGCCATTGCCGCCGCGCTTGGTGCCACCCGCATGCTGATGCTGACCGATGTTGCCGGGGTGCTGGACAAGGAGGGCACCCTGATCACCGAACTGACGGTCAGCCAGGCCGAGGCGCTGATCCGGGACGGCACCGTATCCGGTGGCATGATTCCAAAGGTTGAAACCTGTATAGACGCTGTTCTCGGGGGGGCCGAGGCTGCGGTGATCATGGATGGGCGGGCACCGCATGCCTTGCTTGTCGAATTGTTCACCGAGCATGGGATGGGAACCTTCATAAAGGCCGACTGACCGGCCACATCCGAGAAAGGCAGCTTGCATATGTCATCTGTTTCAAAATCGCCGGAAACCTTTCCCACCGACCAGATACGGGATTGGGTGTTCGATCTGGACAACACCATCTATCCGGCCAAATCACAGCTGTTCCTGCGTGTTGCCGTCCGGATCACCGAGTTTGTGGCACGGCATTTCGATGTGCCGCATGACGAGGCACGGGTCATCCAGAAGGATCTGTTCCAACGCTATGGCACAACCATGCGGGGACTGATGGTCGAGCAAAACCTGGCACCTGAGGATTATCTGCATTTCGTCCATGACATTGATGTCAGTGATCTGCCCCGCGAGACCGAGCTTGACCGGATGCTGGCAGACCTGCCGGGCCGCAAGCACATCTTTACCAACGGCACGGTGCCACACGCCGAGAACATTCTGGACGCCTATGGCATCCGGCATCATTTCGACCATATCTTCGATATTGTAGGGGCGGATTTTGTGCCAAAACCCGAACAGCGGGCCTTTGACAGTTTTGTCAGCAAGACCGGGATCGACCCGCATGGCGCGGTGATGGTCGAGGACATGGCCCGCAATCTGCAACCGGCGCATGAGCTTGGCATGCGCACAGTATGGCTTGTCAGCGACTATGACTGGGCTGCCAAGGGGGCCGACGAGCCCTATGTGCATTTTGTTGCCGAGGATTTGAAGAGCTTTCTTTCGGCCCTTGCCATTCCGGCCTGAAAGGTCGATATCAACTACAGACAAATTGACGGTGCGAGCGCGGTGACCGCGGCCTCGCCGTGACAGAAAGATGGAGATGAAGATGGATTTGGCGCAGCTGGAACAGGATATTGACGCGGCATGGGACGCGCGTGACACGATCGATGCCGATACCACCGGCCCGGTGCGTGACGCGGTGTCAGCGGCGCTTGAGCTGCTGGACAGTGGCGCGGCGCGCGTCGCCGAACCGCGCGGTGATCATCAATGGCATGTCAATCAGTGGCTGAAGAAAGCGGTGTTGCTGTCATTCAGGCTGAATGACATGGCGGTCATTCCGTCCGGTACCAGCTATCCCGGTCATGGCACGGCGTCATGGTGGGACAAGGTGCCGTCAAAATTTGCCGGCTGGGGCGAGACCGAATTCCGCAATGCCGGGTTCCGGGCTGTGCCGGGCTGTGTTGTCAGGCATTCGGCGCATGTCGCCGCCGGCGCCATCCTGATGCCGAGCTTTGTCAATCTTGGTGCCTATGTCGACAGCGGAACCATGGTTGATACATGGGCAACGGTCGGATCCTGCGCGCAGATTGGCAAGAATGTTCATCTGTCTGGCGGGGCCGGCATTGGCGGTGTTCTGGAACCTCTTCAGGCTGGTCCGGTGGTGATCGAGGATGATTGTTTCATCGGTGCCCGTTCAGAGGTTGTCGAGGGTGTGGTTGTCGAACAGGGCGCTGTGCTGTCTATGGGTGTCTTCATCGGGGCCTCGACAAAGATCGTCGACCGTGTCACCGGTGAGGTTCATATGGGCCGTGTGCCAGCCTATTCGGTTGTTGTTCCCGGCACACTTCCCGGCAAGCCGCTTGCCGACGGGTCTCCCGGTCCGTCGCTGGCCTGTGCGGTCATCATCAAGAAGGTCGATGAGAAAACGCGCTCCAAGACCTCTGTCAACGAATTGCTGCGCGACTGATGACACCGTCGCCGTCATATGCTGTCGAACTGACGCAGCGGTTGATCCGCTGTCCGTCGGTGACGCCGCATGAGGGCGGTGCGCTAGACTGTCTTGAAGGTGAGCTGACGGCGCTTGGCTTTGTCTGTCAGCGCCTTCCCTTTGGCGAGGGAGACGGGCGTGTCGACAATCTTTTCGCCCGTCGCGGCAGCGATGGTCCGCATATCAGTTTCGCCGGTCATACGGATGTCGTTCCGGTCGGTGATCACGATGCCTGGACACATGACCCGTTTGGTGCGGTGATCGAGGATGGCCGGCTTTATGGCCGTGGTGCGGCCGACATGAAAAGCGGTATTGCCGCCTTTGTTGCCGCCATTGCCCGCATACCTGTGGATGAAACGCAGGGATCGGTCAGTCTTTTGATTACCGGCGATGAAGAGGGCGACGCCATCAATGGCACTGTCAAGATGGTCGAATGGGCGGCGGCGAATGGGCATCATCCCGACATGTGCATTGTCGGCGAGCCGACCAACCCGAACGCACTTGGCGATATCATCAAGAATGGCCGGCGTGGCAGCCTGTCAGGCCATCTTGTCGTCGAGGGACGCCAGGGGCATGTTGCCTATCCGCATCTTGCCGACAACCCGGTGACAAGGCTGCTGGCGATGCTGGCGCCGGTGAATGGCTGTGAACTTGATTCGGGCACATCACATTTCGGCCCCTCGGTGGCGCATGTCACGACAATCGATGTTGGCAATCCGGCGACGAATGTGATTCCGGCGCGGGCCGAGGCGCAGTTCAATATCCGGTTCAATACCGAACATAGCGCGGACGGTCTGATCGGCTGGCTTGAAGAGCATTTTGCCAGGGTTGGTGGTGACTGGCGCGTCAGTTGGAAGTCGAACGCGGCCCCCTTCATCACCGCGCCGGGCCGACTGACCGATCTGTTGTCGGATGCCAGCGAGGCGGTAACAGGCCGCCGGCCTGAGCTGTCGACCACAGGGGGCACTTCGGATGCCCGCTTTATCACACATCTGTGCCCGGTGGCTGAATTCGGCCTGGTCGGGCAGACCATGCATCAGGTTGACGAGCATGTTCTGATCTCGGATATCGACGGGCTGAGCGCCATTTACGAGGAATGTATCCGCCGCTTCTTCAAGGAGGGCGCGGCGTGAGCGAAGCTGAGAATTCGTTGTCGGTGGCACGGCTTGCCGATCTGTTCAAACGGACGATTCTGGTGATGCTTGGTCGCCGACCGATGAGCGGAAGCTATGTATTCGATGCGCCGGCCGTGTGGCAGGCCATCTGGGCGTCGGTGATCTTTACCTTTGTCGTGTCCGTCTATCCGGGCCTTCGTGCCGGTGTCGGCGTGCTGGCGGCAAATCTGATCCTGCAGCTTGTCGCCGTGGTGGTCATGGTGCTTCTGTTTGCGACCATTCTGCGTGGTGCCGGCCTGTCCGACAGGATTTTTGCCTTTACGGTCCCCTTTCTGTGGGTCGAGAACGTCCAGCATCTTGTCGGCGGTCTGGTGCAGAATCTGGTGATCCTGTCCGGCGACGCGACGATGCTGATCCTGATCACCCCCCTGATTTTCTGGACGGTCTACTGGCTGTGGCGGATTGGGCGCGATCAGCTCGGCCGCGGTGGCTGGTTCGCCACCGGCTTGTTGTTCCTGTCATTTGTGATCGATGCCGGGCTGTTCCTGTTCGTGCAGTCCCGCGTTCAGGTGCCCGGATAATTCAATCCGGGCAGGTCACAGCGGATAGGTCACGCCGGTCAGATAAAGCCCCTCGGGCGGGGCGGTCGGGCCACCGGCAGACCGGTCACGCGCCTGCAATGCGCTGGCCACATCATCGGCTGTCCATTTGCCGGTTCCCACCAATGCCAGCGTGCCAACGATGTTACGGACCTGATGATGCAGGAACGAACGCGCTGCGGCATGGACATGTATTTCTTCACCCACCGGCTCGACCCGCAGCTCGTCAAGCGTCCGCAGAGGGCTGTCGGCCTGACACTGGCTGGCACGGAAGGTGGTGAAATCATGCCGCCCGACAAGATGCCCCGCCGCGTCCTGCATGGCGTCAGGATTCAGATCGGCGCGGTGATGCCAGACGCGCCCGCGATCCAGCGCCGGTGGCGCGCGCCGCGGCAGGATACGATAGAGATACCGTCTTCCGGTCGCAGAAAATCTGGCATGGGCATCGTTCGGTACCTCGCGCGCGGTGCGGACGGTTACCGGATGGTCTGCGGTCAGCGCGTTCAGGGCCGCCATCACCCTGGCCGCATCGAACTTGTCAGGGACGTCAAGATGCGCCACCTGGCCGGTGGCATGGACACCTGAATCTGTGCGACCGGCGCCCTGCACCAGACAGTCGGCCCCGGTCAGCTCGCGCGCCGCCGCCTCCAGAACCTGCTGCACCGACAGGCCATTATCCTGACGCTGCCAGCCGACAAACGGACCGCCATCATATTCAAGGGTGATAAAGATGCGCCGGGTCATTCGCGTGCCGCGTCGATGCTGTCACCGACAGACAGTGGATTGCCGTTCAGCCAGGCACGCACCGGCATCACCTTGCCACCTGCCGGCTGGATGTCGTCAAGGATGATCTCGCCGGCACCGGTGCCGATCCTCATGCCACCCTGCGAATCAAGCCCCAGAAACTGTCCCGGCATCGTGCCGTTATTATCGGTCCCCAGCCTGGCACTACGAATGCGAATCCGTCCCTTGGGTCCGGTGAACCATGCGCCCGGCACCGGCGTGAAGGCGCGGATTTGCCGATCAAGTGTCAAAGCTGGCAATTGCCAGTCGATCTGTGCCTCTGCGGGGGTCAGTTTTGGCGCATAGATGGCTGCCTGGTCATCCTGGGGTTGCTTGCGGTCCAGAATATCGGGGAGCTGTGCCACCACCTCGCCCAGCAAATCGGCTGTTATGGTGGCCAGCCTGTCATGAAGAGTGGCAGCGGTTTCGGCATCACCAATGTCACACTCCCTCCGGTCCAGGACCGGTCCGGTATCAAGACCGGCTTCCATGATCATCGCACAGACGCCGGTCTTTGCATCGCCGGCAGCTATGGCGCGCTGGATCGGCGCGGCGCCGCGCCAGCGTGGCAACAGCGAGGCGTGCCCGTTGATACAGCCAAAACGCGGCATCGCCAGTACCGCCGGCGGCAGGATCAGCCCATAGGCAACGACGACAAAAACATCAGCCTGCCATGCTGCCAGTGCGGTGGCGTCCTCTTGCGTTTTCAGACTTTCCGGATGGCAAACCGCCAGTCCACGTCCGGTGGCATGAGCGGCCACGGGCTGGGGGGTTTCGCGCATCCCGCGACCGGCACGCCGCGGCGGCTGGGTGTAGACAGCCACCACCTGATGCTCGTCCGCCAGCCGGTCAAGCGTCGGAATGGCGAATTCCGGACTTCCCATGAAGACAATCCGGCGGCGGGTCATGATCGGGTCCTATTCGTCGCCATTGACCTGGCGAAGCTCCTTCAGGGCGCGGCGCACGATCATGTCGCGTTTCAGGCGCGAGATATGGTCGATGAACAGAACCCCATTCAAATGGTCGATCTCGTGCTGCACACAGGCGGCCAGAAGCCCCTCGCACCGCATCATCTGTTCGCCGCCGTCAATGTCGATATATCTGACATCGACATGGGCTGGCCGTGTGACATCGGCGGTCTGTTTGGGGATCGACAGGCAGCCTTCCTCAAGCACCGCTGTCTCATCCGACCTGCCGACAATCTCGGGATTGATCATCTTGTGAAGTTCGGGTGCGTCATCGGGCCCGCAATCCATCACGATCAGCCGCTGCGAGACATTGATCTGTGGCGCGGCAAGACCGATTCCGGGGGCGTCATACATTGTTTCAGCCATATCATCCAGAAGCCGGCGAACCCCGTCTGTTACTTCTGGCACGGGTGCGGCCACCTGGCGAAGCATCGGATCGGGGATACAGATGATGGGGATCAGCGCCATAGCCCTGCCTTTTCCTGCCGTCACAATTCAGGTCATTGGAGTAGGGGATGCCGGCGAAGCAGTCAAGTTGCAGTCGGGGGGCGGCCATGCCAGACTGACCATCCCGGCGGCATCGAGGATATCGGGTTGCCGGGCGAATTCTTCGCTTCCGCCTTGCAGATACGGAACTGTCACACATGCCGCTCGACACGATGCTCATCCTTCTTGCGCTTGCCGTCATTGGTGGCCTTCTGTTCATGATTATGAAACAGCGATCCGGACATCAGGATGACCAGGCCATGGCCGAGCTGAAGGGTCAGCTTGCCCAGCTTGCCGCACAGTCAGGCGAGCTTCACAGGACCGTTGCCGCGCAGATGCAGGAAACCGAAGGCCGCCTTGGCACCCGTCTGGAAAATTCGCTTCGTGACCAGAATGAACGCACCAACCGCTCGCTTACCGGCATGGCTGAAAAGCTTGCCGTGATCGATCAGGCAAACGCGCATATCTCGGCGCTGTCCGGGCAGGTTGGCGAGCTTCAGAACATTCTGTCGAACAAGCAGGCACGGGGAAGCTTTGGCGAGGTGCAGCTGGAAAACCTTGTTCGCGACGCGCTGCCCGAAAATGCCTTCAGCTTTCAGCACACGCTCGGCAATGGCCGCCGCGTTGATTGCTTTCTGGACATGCCCTCCCCGCCAGGGGCGATCTGTATCGATTCGAAATTTCCGCTGGAATCCTATCGCGCGCTGACCGCCGCCAATGGCGAGGCCGACCGGGCCGCGGCGCGCCGGATGATGGAAACCGATGTCAGGAAACATATTGCCGATATTGCCGATCGCTACATCATTCCCGGCGAAACGGCGGACAGTGCGATCATGTTTCTGCCGTCGGAATCGGTTTATGCCGAAATCAATCTTCAGCTTCCCAAGCTTGTCGAGGAAAGCCGCCGCCGGCGTGTCTATATGGCCGGACCGGATAATCTGATGCTGATTCTGCACACGGTACGGGCGATCCTTCGCGATGCCCGCATGCATGAGGCTGCGGGTGTCATCAAGGCCGAGGTTGAAACGATGCTGCAGGACGTGTCGCGGCTGGACGAGCGGATCAAGAAACTGGCAACGCATTTCGGTCAGGTTGAAAAGGATATCGACGATATCCAGATCTCCAGTCGCAAGATTTCCTCACGCGGGGCAAAGATTACCCAGATTGATGTCAGCAATGACGGCGCACCGCCACCCGAGCTGCCGCCCGAAGCGACAGGGCAGGGTGGTCACTGACCGCCAATCCTGCCGCGTGCCTTCAGCGCCTGCGCCAGCGTGCCGTCATCGAGGAAGTCCAGTTCGCCGCCAACCGGCACGCCGTGGGCCAGCCTCGTCACCTCAATCGAGAGTGGTGCCAGCTTTTCATGAAGATAATGTGCTGTCGTCTGTCCCTCGACTGTCGCCGGCAGGGCCAGGATCACCTCGTCCACCTCTTCGCGGGCGCGGATCAGCAATCTGTCGATATTCAGTTCTGACGGCCCCCGCCCGTCAATGGCGCTGAGCGTGCCACCAAGAACGTGATACAGCCCCCGATAGACAGCGGCGCGTTCCATCGCCCACAGATCACCCACATCCTCGACAACGCACAATGTCTTGCGATCACGCTGCGGATCACGGCACAGGGCGCAGATGTCACCGGTATCAAGGTTGCCGCAATCGGCGCAGCTTCGAATGCTGCGCGCGACCTGGCCCAGATCCTCGGCAAGCGGCAGCATCAGCCGGTCACGATTCTGCAGCAGATGAAGCACCGCACGGCGGGCCGAGCGCGGACCAAGCCCCGGAAGGCGAGCCAGCCGCCGGATCAGATTGTCGAGCTGTGAATCCATGAAACTCCGGGACTCAGAACGGCAGTGACATGCCGGGAGGCAGCGGCAAGCCGCCGGTGATGTCCTTCATTTTTGCTGCCATTGCCGCGTCGGCCTCGGCTTTGGCGTTGTTTGTCGCCAGACAGATCATATCCTCGAGGATGGAAACATCATCGCCATCAACGGCAGCAGGATCAATCTTCACCCCGCGCATTTCGCCCTTGCCGGTGACAGTCACCGTGACCGCGCCACCCCCCACACTGGCGGTGAATTCGGTATCGGCCATTTCCTGCTGCAGCGCTTCCATGCGCGTCTGCATTTCCTGAACCTTTTTCATCATGCCGGCCATATTGCGCATCATGTCGGAATATCCTCATTCGGCTGATCCATAGCGGAGTCTGTCAGTGGTGTGACGGATTCGATCGTTGCACCGGGAAAGGTCTCGGTGATTGCCTTGACAAGCGGGGTTTCGGCAATGGTCTCGAATTCGCGCTGCTGTGCCTCGCGTCGTTCCTCGGTGATAGTCCTGCCACCGGGACCATCCGACAGGCTGACCATCCAGCGCGTGCCTGTCCAGTCACTGAGGCGGCGCGCCATGTCTCCTGGCAGGCTGTCCGGCGCGCCTTCGGTAAGACAGATGTCAAGCAGGCCGGGTTGCAGACTGACAAGCCGCACATGGCTGCGGATATGTGCCGCCAGAAGCGGGTCATCATGCGCCTCGGCAAGATCGGAAATATCCTGAAGCGAGCGTGGCTGTGATGTCGCTGTATCGGCGGGATCGGACTCCGGTGCCAGCGCCTCGGTTGGCAAGGCTGCTGTTGAATCGCCGCCACTGGCCCGCATCGCCGTCACCGGGGGCGTGTCATCCGCAGGCGTGGATGGCGCTGGATCCGCTTCGACGGGTGTTGTCGAAGCTGGGGATGCCGGCATGGCTGACGGCGCCGGCATGGCTGATGGTGCCGATTCCGGTTCTGCCGCTGTTGACGTCACGGTCGGCGATTGTGGCTCGGTTTCCGCAAGGCGCTTCACGATATCGCCCGGCGTTGGCATGTTCGCAAGATGCGCCAGCCTGATGACAAGCATTTCAGCAGCGGCCGGCGGTTGCGGTGCTGATGTTACCTCGGCATGGCCCTTCAACAGCATCTGCCATGCCCGGCCAAGCCGCGCAATGCCGATCGCGGCAAGCGAATCAATAGCGTCCCTCTCGGTTTCGAGAAGCGTGTCGAGCGGCCCGCCAGCGGCTTTCTGGCTGGCGCGATGAACAAGATCCAGCAGATCCGAGATGATCATTTCAGGCTCTGCGCCACCTGCCATGGTGGTTGTCAGCGCTGCGAGCGCGGCGGCCGTATCGCCCCGCATTGCTGAATCAAGAATGGCGATGGAATCATTGCGACCCGGCCGACCAAGCATGTCGGTGATGCTGTCGATGGTCATCCTGTCGGCGCTCATCGCCGCCGCCTGGTCAAGAAGTGACAGCGCGTCGCGGACCGACCCCTCGGCGGCGCGGGCAATGGCGATGATTGCCTCATTGTCGGCGGTGATCGATTCGCGCTCGCAGATCGTGCCAAGATGTGTCGCCAGAAGATCGGTCGGCACGCGGCGCAGGTCAAAGCGCTGGCACCGCGACAGGATGGTCACGGGCACTTTGCGGATTTCGGTCGTGGCAAAGATGAATTTTACATTGTCCGGCGGTTCTTCAAGTGTCTTCAGCAGCGCGTTGAAGGCGCTTTTCGACATCATGTGAACTTCGTCAATGATGTAGATCTTGAACCGCCCGGAGACAGGCCGGTAGCCAACCCCTTCGATGATTTCACGCGCGTCATCGACACCGGTATGGCTTGCCGCGTCGATTTCCAGAACATCGACATGGCGACCGGCGGCAATGGCCGTGCAGGGCTCGCAACTGCCACAGGGTTCCAGCGTCGCGCCGCCCTGGCCATCCGGTCCGATGCAGTTCAACCCGCGCGCAAGAAGCCGTGCTGTCGAGGTCTTGCCGACACCGCGAACGCCGGTCAGCACAAAGGCATGTGCCAACCGTCCGAGAGACAGCGCGTTTTCAAGTGTGCGGACAAGCGCCTCCTGGCCGATCAACTCGGAAAAACGCTCGGGGCGGTACTTGCGGGCAAGGACCCGGTAACCTGTCAGGACGATGTCGCTCATGATGTGTGAAACCTAGCGCAGCAACGGTGACTTTGCCACTGGTAACTGCCGGGTGGCGGCAGGTGACGCGCCGGTTGACGCACCGGTTGCCATGCCGGTCTGTGTTATCGCTGCATGATGGAAAGCGGAAGACTGAACAACCCGCGCAAAAACGACCCTGGCTGCTTCCTCTCGGACCTGACCGGTTAGACCGACAGCACGTCCGCCCAGCCTTCCTGGTCTCTATATGGATGAAAGCGACACAGGGGACAAGCCATTAATGTCACGGCCAGTCTGCTCAATTGCCGGCGCGCACCGGGCTTGCCGGATAGGTGCCAAGGATATTCACCTCGCCATCCTGACAATAGAAACGAAGCTCTTCCATGGCCAGTTTCATTGCCGGAGAATCGATATGGCCCTCGACATCAACATAGAATTGCGCGCGCTCGGTCGATCCGGGCCGCAGATAGCTCTCCAGCTTGGTCAGGTTGATGCCATTGGTGGCAAAACCGCCAAGCGCCTTGTAAAGCGCCGCCGGCACACTGCGAAGGGTGAACACGATGGTGGTCATCATGCGGTCACCATTCAGTGGCGGTGTGACATCGGTCCGCGACATGACAAGAAAGCGCGTGGTGTTGCGTTCTGCATCTTCGGCTGATGCCATCAGCACATCAAGACCATAGATCTGACCCGCCAGTTCCGAGGCAATGGCACCAATGGTTGGATCGCCGCGTGCGGCAATATCCTTGGCCGCACCGGCGGTGTCGGCATGCATCACCGGTGTCAGGCCAAGAGCGCGAAGACGCTCGCGGCATTGCGCAAGCCCCTGCGCGTGGCTGTGAACCTCGACCAGCGTTTCGAGCGTGGCCCCCTTTGGAGCCAGCAGTTGATGATTGACCCGCTGAAAATGCTCGGCGTTGATATACAGACCGGATTCTGGCAGCAGATGATGAATGTCGGCCACCCGCCCGGCGATCGAATTTTCGACCGGCACCATGGCCAGAGCGGCGCGCCCTTCCTGAACGGCGAGAATCATGTCCTCGAACGAGGCACAGGCAAGCACCTCCATATCCGGCTTCACGGCCTGACAGGCCATGTGCGAATAGGCGCCAAGAACGCCCTGAAAGGCAATGATGTTGCTGCTGTCGCTCATGAATTTTGGTGTCCGTTGATATCTTCAGGCGCACGTCCGCCGGCGCGCGAGTATCATGTCATGGCGTGAGGGTGTCAATGTTACAGACAGCAATGGTAAAGGCGGCAATGGCACAGATTGGCCGGTCTGCGCCACCGGCCTGTGTTCTGCCGCTGTTTACCCGTCACCAAGCCGTTGCCGCGTGGCGGCGAGATCTTCTTCTGTATCGACGCCGGCTGGCGCTGCGGCAATCTCGGCGACAGCCACCGTCATGCCAGCTTCAAGGGCGCGAAGCTGCTCCAGTTTTTCGGCCAGTTCCAGCGGTGAAGGCGGCAGTTCGACAAACCGCGCCAGGGCCTCGCGCCGCCATCCATAGACGCCGATGTGATGAAATTTCGGCGCCATGCCGGTCGGCACCGCGCCGCGGCTGAAATAGAGCGCCCTGCCAATATGCGGGTCTGAATCGTCGTCCTGCCAGCTGACAACGGCCTTGACGATCTGTGGACGCGCTGCCTCGTCTTCATCAGCCTTGGTAACAAGGGTCGACAGGTCGGCCTGGCTGCGCTGCGCTGTGGCAAGAAGGGTTTTCGGAATCATCGGGTCAAGCTCGGGCAGGTCGCCCTGAAGATTCAGAATCACGCTGTAGATCCGATCGGGGTCGATCTGCTCCACCGCCTCGAATGTACGGTCTGATCCTGACGGATGGTCGGCCCGGGTCTTCACCGCATTGCCGCCAGCAAGGCGAATGGCCTCGGCGATGGCATCATCGTCGGTTGCCACCCAGACAGGGGCGATGTCGGCGGCCATCGCGCGTTCCCATACATGCTGGATCATCGGTTTGCCGGCAATGTCGGCAAGCGGTTTGCCAGGCAGCCGACTGGCCGCCATGCGGGCAGGAATGATGATGACAGGTGACAAGGTTGCGCTCATGATGCGGCAATTCATCACATAATTGTCAATTTGCCTAGGCAAAAGGCGCAAATAGGCTGATCGGGGGCTTGAGGGCAACCGGCAATTTCGGTATGAGATGACCGTTGGGCAGACCGTTTGCGGGTCGGCCACCAGACAGTTTAGGGGGAGCTTCCGCTGCCGCGGGGGGTGTTAGTATGGACGAACTTGGTCTGAACAAGCTTTTTGCCGGTCTTCTTGTGGCTGGCCTGTTGCTGATGACTGGCGTGAAGCTTGCCGAAATCCTCGTGCCGCACAGCGAGCTCGAGCAGAATGCCTATGTCATCGAGGTGCCCGAAGGTGGGGCCGTCGCCGATGCGGCACCGGCAGATTCCGGCCCAGAGCCAATCATGGCACTTCTGGCCAGCGCGGATGTGGCCGCTGGCGAAAAGCTGGCCAAGAAATGCACCGCCTGTCACGTTTTCGACAAGGGCGGTGCCAACAAGGTTGGCCCGGCCCTGTGGAATGTCGTCAATGCCGACAAGGGCGTTGCTGAGGGTTTTGGCTATTCCAGCGCCCTGGCCGAGTTTGGCGGCCAGTGGGACTATGCGTCGCTGAACGCATTTCTGGCCAAGCCAAAGGCATATATTTCCGGCACCAAGATGAATTTTGCCGGCCTGAAGAAGCCGCAGGACCGTGCCAACATGATTGCCTATCTGCGCCAGCAGGCTGACTCGCTGGCCGCCCTGCCGACTGACGAGCAGATTGCCGCCGAAAGCGGCAGCTGAGGCACCATGCCGGATACCACCCGCATTCACAGCCAGCTCAGCGATGCAGAGCTGGCTGATTTTCTGCGCAGCCTTCCGTCTGTCAGCCGCCCGATCATCTCGAACTGGTTTCGCAGTGGCGGCACCATCGAGTGGAAGGCCGATGATTCGCCGGTAACTCTTGCCGACAAATCGGCCGAGCTGGCGCTTCGAGAAGCCCTGATCGCGCAGTTTCCCGATGATGACATCCTTGGCGAGGAACATGCACCGCATCATGGCAACAGCGGCTATTCCTGGATTATTGATCCGATTGACGGCACACGTGCCTTCATTTGCGGCAGGCCGGTCTTTGGCACGCTTGTCGGGCTGGTCAGGAATGATGATCCGGTCGCTGGCCTGATCGACATGCCGATGCTTGATGAAAGCTATGTTGCTGTTGGCAATGTGGCGACGCTGAATGGACAGACCATCGCCACCAGCAAGGTCAGCAAGCTTCGCAACGCGCGGCTTGCCACAACCGCGCCGGAGGCGTTGCTTGCAGACAGTCTCGACGCCTTCAACAGGCTCAGCGCCATCGCGGCAACAAACAGCTATGGCGGTGACTGCCACAATTACGCGCTTCTTGCGTCCGGTCATCTGGATGTGGTGCTTGAAGACGGGCTGGCCACACATGACATCATGGGGGTGGTACAGGTGATCCGGGCCGCTGGCGGCACGGTGACCGACAAGACAGGCGCGCCGGTGTCGATGAGCCATTCGTCAAGCCTTCTTGCCGCGGCGACGCCGGAGCTTCATGCTGAAGCCCTTGCCATCGTGAGAGCCGGGAGCTGACAGGGGACGGGCGATGATTCGGATCGGCTTTTATGGCAACGCCAGCGACATCGCCAAATGGGAAACCTCTCTTGCCACGCGGCTGTCCGATTTCGAAATTCATGAATTGCTGAGCGAGGCCGGTGCGGCAAGTGATGTCGCGCTTGTCTGGGCACCACCCCCGTATGCCTTTGCGAACTGTCCCAATCTGCGTGGTATCATCATGCAGGGACAGGGCGTCGACCACATGATGCGCGACGATACCGTTCCGCGTGACATACCCCTGGTACGCCTGATCGACCCTGACATGGCCAACGCGCTCAGCCACTGGGCGATTTTGAATGCACTGGATTTCTGGCGCGATGGTGCCGCATACCGCGACCAGCAAAATGCACGACACTGGCGCTCGCTGCCCCAGCGGCCGGCGACGGGTGGGCGTGTCGGGGTTCTTGGTGTCGGGGCTATCGGGACGGTGATTGCGACGCGTTTCGCGGCGCTGGGATTCGATGTGCGGGGCTTTTCCAGATTGCCAAAGCAGATTGACGGGGTGGAGGTGTTTGCCGGCATGGACCAGCTTGCCGACTTTGCGACTGGACTGGATATCGTGGTGTCGGTGCTGCCCCTGACCCCGCAGACAACGGGCATCATGGATGCCGCCTTTTTCAACAGGCTGGCGCCGGGTGCGTTTGTTATCAATGGCGGTCGGGGGCCGCAGGTGGTTGATGATGACCTGCTGGCCGCCCTCGAGTCAGGCCGGATCGGCGGGGCTGCCCTTGATGTATTTGCGGTTGAACCGCTGCCCGAAAGCCACCCTTTCTGGACGCACCCGAACATCCGTGTCTGGCCGCATGTGGCGGCACAGACCAACGCCACGTCGGCGGCCGATCAGGTTGCCGCGGCGATTGTGCGGATGATGGCTGGCGAATCGCCGGCGAACCGCGTTGACTGGGCGCGCGGCTACTAGCCGAAAGTTACCGGGGGGCGGCAAGCCTTTCGATATAGGTGAACAGCGCACGAAGCCCCATCGCCTCGCCGCCGCGTGGCCGGCCTGGCCGTCCGGACAGATTCCATGCCATGACATCGATATGCGCCCAGTTCGTTTCCTTGCCGGCAAACCGGCGCAGGAACAGCGCCGCCGTGATGGCGCCGCCGTAACCTGAATGTCCGGTGCTGGACAACGCCACATGGCCGGCATCCAAATGCCGCTCATACGGCTCGAACAGAGGCAGTCGCCACAGCGGGTCTGCCGCCGTGTCCGCCGCGGCAAGGATGGCACTGGCGGTATCATCCCGATTGGCGAACAAAGCTGGCAGTTCGGTGCCAAGGGCCACCCGCGCCGCGCCTGTCAGCGTGGCAAAATCGATCATGAAGTCCGGGTCGTCCTCGCAGGCAAGCGTGATCGCATCGGCAAGCACCAGCCGTCCCTCGGCATCCGTGTTGCCAACCTCGACAGGCAGACCGGCGCGGGTGTCGATCACATCGAGGGGTCGCATCGATTTCGCGGACACGGCGTTTTCGGCCGTTGGCACCAGAACCCGCAACTGCACCGCAAGACCGGCCCGCATCACTGCCGTGGCAAGGCCAAGCACCGTTGCCGCCCCGCCCATATCCTTTTTCATCAGCTCCATTGCCTTTGAGGGTTTCAGGTCAAGTCCCCCGGAGTCAAAGGTGATGCCTTTGCCGATCAGGGTGACTTTCGGGCCGCTGTCACCCCAGCGCATGTCGATCAGGCGCGGCGCGATTTCGGCGGCGCGCCCCACCGTGTTGATAGCCGGATAGCCGGTGGCAAGTGCCTCGCCTTCGGTCACTTCGATGGTCGCACCAAACCTGTCCGCGAGATGGCGTGCGGCGTCCTCAAGCCCGGCCGGGGTCATGTGATTTGGGGGGGCGTTGATCAGATCGCGGCAAAAGGCGGTGCCGCTGGCAAGACCTGCCAGACGTTTGCGCGCCGGCGCATCCAGGATCGCGGCAAGGCAGAGTTCGCGCGGCGCGCTGTCCGACGCCTCGCGGTAGGCGGTGAAACTGTATTGTGAAAGTGCCCAGCCAAGGCCAATGGCGGCAGGATCAATAGCCTGATCGTCCGGCTCTGCCAGAGACCACCGGCCGGCCGGCAGCGCCTTGGCAATCGCGGCGGCGTTCCAGATCGCATCTTCCGGATCGACAATGGCTATCGCATCATCGCCGCCCGGTGTCGGCAGAAGGCACGCCGTGCCAGCCTTGCCGGCAAAGCCGCTGGCGGTGATCCATTCACGGGTCGCATCATCGGCTGCCAGCTGCCAGCCATCATAGTCCTGAAGGGTTAAAAGCCGCAGGCTGCGGGCCTTGTCATCATGCGGGACAAGGCCAAGTTCGTCTGGTTCACGAAGTGGAAATCTGGTCATAACCTATCCATCTGTTCAGGTGTGGCGAGGGCACGGACACGCCCCATGCGCATCTGCAGCGTCACACCACGCAGTCCGACATATATCGTAAAGGCGGCAAAAAGGCCATTCAGCCCGGCCCCGCCAAATACCAGCATCGCGACACCGAAAAGGCCGCTTGATACCAGCATCGCGTTGCGCATCTCGCGGCTTTGCGTGGCACCGACAAATACTCCGTCCATCTGAAATGCCAGAAATGACAATGGTGGCAACAGCGCCGCCCAGTGCCAGTGCGCAAGTGTCAGCTCTGCCAGATCCTGCTGCGAGGTCAGCAGGCCGACAATCCACGGCGCGCCGATCCAGATCAGCGCGCTGATGAACAATGCCATGCATCCCGACATGATATTGGTGCGGCGCACAACCTGATCCAGCATCGGCAGGTTCCGACGTCCAACAGCTTCGCCGACCAGCGCCTCGGCGGCATGGGCAAAACCATCCAGCGCAAAGCAGATCAGCCCGAACATGACAAGAATGAGCTGGGTTGCGGCAAGCGAAAGATCACCGATGCCAGCCGCCTGGTTCAACAGCACGGCCTCGCTGATCAGGATCAGTACGGTGCGAATGACGATATCACTGCCAATGATGAAGAACCTGACAAAGGCCGCCGGATCGAGCCAGGCCGGGTGGCGGCTGAATATGCGCCTTTCGACCCCGGCAAGAAGGTCTCGCCATTGCCATCTGACCAGTCCGAGCGTGACCACCAGCCCGACCCATTGCGCGATAACCGATGCCAGCGCCACCCCTTCGATCGTCATGCCAAGGCCAAGCACGAAAACCAGGTTCAGCGCCAGATTGGCAAGGTTGATGAAAATGATCTGGACCATCGCGAGGCGCATCTGCTGGCGTCCGAAAATACACCCCAGCAGCACCATGTTGGCAATCGCCGCCGGCACCGCCAGAAGCCGGATGCCGACATAGCGGTGCATCAACGCCTCGACCGCATCGCTGGCGGTCAGCAACGCGCCGGTGACAATATGCACCACAGGTGTGCCAATGACGAAAATGAAGCCAAGACAGAATGCGAGGATCAGTCCACGGACAAGATGGTTCTCGATCTCGGCAAGATCGCCGCGCCCCTGTGCCTGGGCGACCAGCCCGGTTGTACACATGCGCAGGAACCCCAGACCGAAATAGATGAAACTGAATATCAGGCTGCCAAGCGCCACCCCGCCGACATAGCTGGCATCATCGAGCCGCCCCATCATCGCCGTATCCGCGGCCCCGACAAGAGGGAAGGTCACATTGGCGATGATGATCGGCCATGTGATGGACCATAGATGGCGCCAGCTTGTCTGTTGCTGCCATGGATGGCTGCCAGCCTGTGCCGGGGAGATGTAGGTCATGATCCACCGTCGGACGGTAATGAATCGCCACCCTACAGCCAGCTGCTGCGGGGGGCAATTCATATGGCAAACATGCCGAAAAAATGCTTTAACGTGCTGGCGGTCTCCGGTGCGACAGGCGACCGGCAATCCAGAGGATCGTCAGTGCCCGTGACATTCAAGAAATCGGCCAAGAAATCTGCTGGAATATCGGTGCTGTTGGTGGTGCTGGCATGTCTTGGGGCTGCCGTTCTGGTCGGCCATCAGACCGTGCCGCCGATGGATCGTGACGAATCCCGCTTTGCCCAGGCAAGCAAGCAGATGGTGCAGACGAGCGATCTTGTCACGATCCGCTTCCAGGATGATATCCGGGCCAAGAAACCGGCGGGCATCTACTGGCTTCAGGCGGCATCGGCATCGCTGTTTGGCGACAGCAACATTGCCGCCTATCGCCTGCCAAGCCTGCTTGCCATGCTGCTGACGGTCTATGGCACCTACCGTATGGCACGCACACTTTACAAACCGCATCGTGCCGTGCTGGCTGCCGCTGCCTGTGGCACTGCGCTGACTGTCCTTGCCGAGGCGCATCTGGCAAAGACGGACTCGGTACTGATGCTGCTGTGCCTGATCCAGCAATATGGGCTGATGCGCATTTACCAGGCCTGGCAGCATGGGCGCAGACTGTCCTATCATTCCTATCTGTGGGTGTGGCTGCCAATGGCGGCAGGGGTGCTGGTCAAGGGGCCGGTGGCACCTTTGCTGGCGCTGACGACGGTTGCAGCGCTGTCAGCCTGGCATCGCAATGTCACATGGCTGCGCATGCTGCGCTTTGGGCGGGGAGTCCTGATCCTGTGTCTGGTGACACTTCCCTGGGCGGTGCTTGTTACGCTTGCCACCGACGGGGCCTTTCTCGATATTGCGTTTCGGGGCGATTTTCTTGCCAAGGTTCAGTCCGAGCAGGAATCGCACGGCGCCCCTGTTGGCAGCTATCTGTTGCTGGCGATGTTTCTTCTCTGGCCGGCCAGCCTGTTGCTGCCACGAGCCATCAGCCAGATGCCGCTGCTATTGTCGCATGTCGAAAGCCGGTTCCTGCTGGCCTGGATACTGCCCTTCTGGGTGCTGATCGAATTCGTGCCAACGAAACTGCCGCACTATCCGTTGCCGGTTGTGCCGGCGATTATGGTGCTTGCTGTCTGTGCCGTTGACGCTCCGATGGCCGGCCTCGCCAAGGGCGGCATGCGTGCGGTGGCGCGCCGCTGGCTGGCCTTTGCCAGCGAAGCTGCCATGATCGCCGCCGGGCCGGTTCTTGTTGCCTGTTTTGGCTGGGCGGCACTGACCTATGGCGGAATTACCGGCGGCCGTGCCTTTGCCTTTGCCATGCTGTGCGCGTTGCTGGGCGGGTTGGCATTGTGGCAGAGCCTGGTGTGGCACCGGCACGGAGGTATCCGTCCGGCCATGCTGGTCATGGCTGCCGGCGCGCTGATGAACCTGGTTGCCATTGGCGGACTGATCCCGTCATTGTCCAGGATCCATCTGGCGCGTGCCATCGACACCGCAATAACAGAATCCGGCCCCTCGCCTGCCGCCATTGCGGCAGCAGGGTTTCATGAACCTTCGCTGGTGTTTCATCTTGGCCGTGATCTGCTGCTGGTCGATGGCGGCGAGGCGGCGCTGTTCCTTGCCGAGGCACCAGGCGGCCTTGCCATTGTCGAGCGCGATCAGCAGGCGGCCTTTCTGGATATGGCTGGCTCACTTGGCCTCGGTGTTGACGCCATTCGCCAGATTGAAGGCTTCAACATGTCGAAAGGTAAAGATGTGTTAATTTTTCTTTATCGTGCTGATGCGTTTGACCCGCGCGACGTGAGTGGGTAAAGAAACGCACATGCCAACGCGATCATTCCTGCCGCAATTATGTCTGTCGCGGTTGTTTCCGCCGCGGTTGTTTCTGTCTCTGCCGAGTTTGTCTTAATGACCCGAACCAAGGCTGCCGCCACATCACCATCCGCGATCGAGATTTCGATTCTCGTGCCGGTCATGAATGAGGCTGGAAATATCCGTCCGCTGATCGAGGAAATCGGTGCCGCGCTGGCAGGGCGCCGCTTCGAGATCATCTATGTCGATGATGCCAGCACCGATGACAGCCCTGCTGAACTGGCCGAGTGTGCGGCCGACATACCCGAACTTCGCGTGCTGCGCCACCAGTCCCGCGCTGGACAGAGTGCGGCTATCAGATCGGCGCTGCTGGCGGCGCGTGGACATCTGATCGGGGTCCTTGATGGTGATGGCCAGAATGTTCCGGCCGACCTGCCGGCGCTCGAGGCGGCGCTGTTGGCTGAAACCGACCGGACAGGCCGGGTCGGCATGGCGGCCGGGATCAGGGCCCGCAGACAGGACAGCGCGATGCGGCTGCTGGCATCACGGGCCGCGCGTTGGATCCGGCGCAGTCTGCTGGCCGATACGCATCCCGACAGTGGATGTGGCATCAAGATATTGCACCGCTCGCTGTTCCTGCAGCTTCCCTTCTTCAACCATATGCACCGGTTCATGCCCAGTCTGGTGCGGCGGCATAATGGGGTGGTTGTCGGTGTCGAGGTGGCGCATCGTCCACGACTTCGTGGCAGTTCCAAATACCGCATTCTGGATCGGCTTGTTGTCGGGATCAGTGATATTGTCGGTGTGATCTGGCTGCTGCGCCGCGCGCCGCGTCAAGGTGAGGTGACCGAGATCACAGTTGGCCGGAATACCGTCAGCAAGGCCGGCAAGACCACGGGCCGGACGGCCAGCAAAAGGGGAGCCGGCGCATGATCGCCTTTCTGTCATCGCAAATCGAGGCAGGCGCGCGCGCCTTTGCCAGCGTTCTTGTCACATTGCTGCCTTTTCTGCCCGACAGCCTGGTTACAAATCCCGAACGCATCATGATCATTGTCGGTTTTGCCGGGCAGGGTCTGTTCGCGATGCGCTTTATCATTCAGTGGCTGTCTTCGGAAAAACAGGCCAAGTCGGTAATCCCGATCGCGTTCTGGTACTTCTCGATCGGCGGTGGTGCGGTGCTGCTTCTCTATGCCATCTGGCGACAGGATCCGGTGATCATATGTGGTCAGGGTCTGGGCCTGTTCATCTATCTGCGGAATCTCTATTTCATTCGACGCGAAACCTCGTCCGACAGCTGATCTGTGGTCACAGGGTTGTGTTCCCCATCGCCATCAGCATGTCCCACTGCGCTGCTGTGACGGGTGTCACCGACAGGCGTGACTGGCGCACAAGCGCCATATCGGCAAGACGTTCATCAGCCTTGATTTCGGCAAGTGTGACAGGTCTTGTCATGCCTTTCACGGCTTTCACCGTGACCATGCCGAACCGGCCACTGGCGTCTGTCGGATCGGGATGATAGAGCCTGATCACCTCGACAATGCCGACGATCTGCTTTTCATTCACCGAATGATAGAAGAACGCCAGATCGCCGATTTCCATCGCTTTCATATTGTTCGACGCCTGATAATTGCGCACGCCGTCCCATCCTTCGCCCTCGTCGCCCTTGGCCTGCTGGTCATCCCATGACCAGGTTGAAGGTTCCGATTTCATCAGCCAGTAATTCATCCTGCCCTGCCTTTCCGTGATCGTGCCGGGATCATTATCTGTCGAGGTAAGGTGTGTCGCCAGCTATTCAACGCCGACTATTCAACGCCGGCTATTCAACCCCGACCCGGCGCGCCAGCAGGCTGGCCACAACCTGACGCAGGTCGGCATCCTGATTGATCACACTGTCAACACCCATGGTAATGGGAAGCTCAACGCCAAGCTCGATGCCGCGTGCCGCCAGTGCCGCCACACTATGGCGTCCTTCGGCCAGCCGGTCCGACGGGGTCTCGCCGCGCCCAAGAGCCAGCCCGTAGGCCATGTTGCGCGAATGGGGCCCGGCACAGGTCAGGGCCAGGTCACCGGCCCCGGACAGGCCGTAAATGGTGTCGGGCTGCGCACCGGCGGCGACGGCAAAGCGCGCCATTTCGGCAAGGCCGCGCGTGATCAGGGCTGCGCGTGCATTGTCGCCAAGACCAAGGCCGGCAGCGCAACCGGCGGCAATGGCAATCACATTCTTCATCGCCCCGCCAATGGCAACACCGATTGGATCAAGATTGCCATAGACGCGAAGATGGCTTCCGGCAAAGGCTTGCTGGACGGTGTCAATGGCCTGTCTGTCCGTGCTTGCCGCCGTGATGGCGGCGGGAAGCCCCTGCATCACCTCGTCGGCAAATGTCGGGCCGGACAGGATCACATGCGGGGTGTCAGGCAGCATCTGTGCGGCGAGTTCGGATACCAGCATCGGCGTGTCGCCATCCATCACCAGGCCTTTGGCGCATAGTACAACCGGCGCCATGGTCGGTGCATGGGCCGCAATCAGACTCAGGCTGGCGCGGGTCGCGGCAACCGGCACAACGACAAGGGTCATCTCGGCCGTTGACAGGATTTCCGGGTTGGTGGTGGCGTCAAATCCGTCAACCGCAGGAAGATCGGCAAGCTGTCGACAGCGCCCGTCTGCCAGTAATGCGGCGCTGTCCTGATTGCGCACCAGCAGGGTTGGCATCGCCGTGCCACAGCGTAGCGCATGTGCAAGCGCGGTCCCCCAGCTGCCACCGCCAATGACAGCGGCGCGGATCATGCCCGCACCCCGCGACCGGGCGGCGGTGCGGCATCAGGGTCAAGCGGCCAGCGTGGTCGCGGCGCAAAGCTCAGCCCGTCCGGGCTCTGCCGTCTCTCAAGCGCTGCCCAGGCGATCATCGCGGCATTGTCGGTACAAAGCCAGGCTGGTGGCACGACAAGATTGAATCCGGCATCGGTGGCCTCGGTTTCCAGCCTGTCGAAGATCGCCCTGTTGGCGGCAACGCCACCGGCAATGACCAGTGTTGACGGGCCATATGCGCCGGCAAACCTGTCCATGGCCCAGCGTGCCCGGTCGGCAAGGCAGTCGGCAATCGAGGCCTGAAGCGATGCTGCCAGATCGGCCAATGCGGACCTGTCACCATCTGTCGTCAGCGCCGCATGCCGCGTCGCCACCGCCGTCTTCAGCCCGGAAAACGAGAAGTGACAGTGATCGGCCCCCTTGAGTGGCCGCGGCAGTCTGATCTTTCCAGCATCGCCATCGGCGGCAAGGCGTTCGATTGCCGGACCGCCGGGATAGCCAAGCCCCATGATCTTGGCACTTTTGTCAAACGCCTCGCCGGCGGCATCATCCATCGTTGTGCCATAGCGTTCATAGGCACCGGGTCCATGAACGGCCAGAAGCTGGGTATGGCCGCCCGACACAAGCAACAGCAGATAGGGAAAGGCGACAGGCGCGACCAGACGTGGGCTGAGCGCGTGGCCTTCAAGATGATTCACGGCGTAATAGGGAATGTTCCGTGCCGTGGCGATGGCCTTTGCCGTCACCGTTCCCACAACGACCCCGCCAATCAGTCCCGGTCCCCCTGTTGCCGCCACCCCGCCGATGGCATCAATGTCGATTCCGGCGCTGGCAAGTGCCGAGGCGATCACCAGATCGATGGCGTCGAGATGCGCCCGCGCCGCGATTTCCGGCACCACACCCCCATGTGCGGCATGGATGTCCATCTGCGAAGCCACCTCGCTGGCAAGGATGTTTCCATCTTCGGTCACGATGGCGGCCGCTGTTTCATCGCAGCTGCTCTCGATGCCGAGCATCAGGAAGGGGTCATTCATCAGGCGGCGTCCATATCTTGGGATTGCGGTTCGAGCATAAGGCATCGCCGCCGGGTTGATAAGTCCCCTGGCTGGTGGCTTTTTATTTTGCAACTGTGGCGACCGGGCATTATTACAGGCGGCTATGACCCAATTGTCCGATATCTTTGCCGCGCATCCGCTCATTCTGGGAAGCCGTGCGTCGGCCTTGGCGCTGGCGCAATCCGATATCGTCCGCGAACGCCTGGCACCGCTGGCGACAGACATTCTGTCACTGACAACGCGCGGTGATCGGATCCTCGACCGTTCGCTTGCCGATGCGGGTGGCAAGGGGCTGTTTGTCAAGGAGCTGGAGCATCAGCTGCTTGCCGGACATTGTGACGCTGCCGTTCATTCGATGAAGGATATGGAAACGGTCTTTGCCGAGGGCACCACCATTGCGGCGGTGCTGCCGCGCGAGGACAGGCGCGACGCGCTGATCGGGCCTTTCGAGACGATCGACTCGCTTCCCGAAGGCGCGGTGGTCGGCACGGCATCGGTCCGGCGTCAGGCGCTGCTGCGTCACCACAGGCCGGACCTGCGGATCGAACTGCTTCGTGGCAATGTCAATACGCGGCTGGCTGCGCTTGCCGAAGGTCGATATGATGTCATCATCCTTGCCATGGCCGGCCTGCGCCGGCTTGGGCTTGATGTGCCGCATACGCCGCTGGACCCGGCGATCATGCCGCCGGCAGCGGCACAGGGTGCGCTGGCCATTCAGATCCGTGACGGCGACAGTGATCGCGACCGGGCGGTGGCGCACGCCATTGCCGGCCTGAATTGCGCGCAGGCAACTGCCGAGGTGACGGCGGAACGCGCCCTGCTGGCCTATCTTGACGGATCATGCCACACCCCGATTGCGGCCAGTGCGACGCTTGATGATGGCGGCATGCTGAATCTTGACGGCATGGTGCTGCGGCCGGACGGGACAGCGGCGCATCGTGGCAGTGAGGTTGCGCCACAGCAGGATGCGGTCGCGCTTGGCAGACAGCTCGGCGCCAGACTGCTCGAGGCGGCCGGTGGGCGCGACTTCCTCGCCTGAGATGAGAATGGCTGATGCGGCGAATGACAGATGACGACAGACTTCATCCTGACAGTCCGCCCGGCACCTGATGGTGCCCTGGATGTTGCCGCGCTGGAACGGCGCGGTGTGGCGGCGCTGGCAGCGCCGGTGATGGAAGCGATGTATCTCGACATGACGGTTCCGGAGGCCGGCACGGCAGGCGGGCTGATTTTCACCAGCCGTCATGCCATTGCCGCTTTCCTTGACAGTTTCGACGGTGGGCTGCCATCCGTCTGGTCCGGCATGCCGGTCTTTGTCGTCGGGCGCGCCACCGGGCGCCTTGCCCGGCGGGCAGGGTTCCATGATGTGACGGTCGGCACCGGCGGTGGTGCCGGCCTGGTGCCGCTGATACTGGCCCGCCATGATCTGTCGTCCTTGCCGCTTCTGTGGCCCTGTGCGATGCATCGTGGGTTTGACATGCAGACCGCGCTGGCACCGCAGATCGAGGTGAAGATCCATCCTGTCTACGAGATGGTCGCGATTCCCCGGTTCGATGATACGGCGATCGCAAGGCTTGGGAATGGCCGTATTGCCGGGGTGATTCTGATGTCGGCGCGCTCGGCAAGGTTGTTTCGCGAGATGGTGTCGGAACATGATCTGGACGCGCACATTCCCCATATCACTTTGATTGCCGGAAGCGCGGCCATTGCCGCCGCGGCCGGGTCGGGCTGGCGCGAGGAATTCATCGCCAAACGTTCGACACGCGCACGGCTTTTAGCTATTGCCGCTTTGTTCTATCATCGTCATGCAGCAAGATATTGACGGCATGCCGCGTCCAGATAGCCATGTCCAGACAGCTATGTTCAGACAGCCATGTTCAGATAGGGGCCTGACAACAGCATGAGCAGCAAAGAGACTCCAGACACCGATCCGGACATTATCGAAGGTGTTGCCGTGGAAAAGACCGGCGGGCCGACCGGGCGTCGGCGCGCCGCTGGTCGCAACAGGGCGCGGTCCGGGGCCGAAGGCAAAGGCCCATCATCCACCGGCGCCCGGCCAGACAATATGACATCAGACAATGATGAATCCGCCAATGCCGCATCTGGCCACTCGGCCTCGGACGGGTTCGGTGACGCTGCGTCATCAGGCGAGACAAAGCGCCGGCGTTTTGGTTTGCCGGTCATGCTTGGTGTGCCGGCCCTGGTGCTTGTTCTTGCGGGGGGCGGTCTTCTGCAATGGATGGCGGCGCGCCACGAAGCCCAGCTTCGTGTCGAAATTGAAGGGCTGGCGGCGCAGATGGCAGCGGCCAATGACGCGCTTGCCAGCATGCAGGCTGAACTGGCAGCTGTTGACAAAGGTCGGGCCGAAATCGACGCGCGCCTTGACGGCATCGAGGCCAGCCTGCCGCAGGATCCGGCAGACGCGCTGTCGGCATTGTCGAAGCGTCTCGACATGCTGGCGGCTGACATGGATGCATTGTCTGCTGCCAGTGATGCCGCGCAGACGTCTATCGATGGCAGTTTACCCAACACAGCTTTGGCGTTGGCCCAGGCCGGGTTTGGCGCGGCAAACGCGATGAATGCCGCCAATCTTGTCGGGGGCGATCCTGTACAATGGCTGTCGGTGCTTGAGGAATTGGCACGGGCCGGTCTCGATATTGAGGGTCTGGCCGGCATTCAGGCGCTTTTGACCCCGCCGCCCGCGACGACGACACAGCTTCTTGCCAGCGGCGTCGATCTGGCCGGTGACCTGCGGCGTGATCAGAATGAGGCTGCGGGCTGGTGGCAGAATGCGACTGGCCGGCTTGCCGGGTTTATCAGGCTTCGCCGCAGTGAGGAATCATCCTCGCGTTCAGATGGCCAGCGTGATGATCCGGTGCCGCTTGACGTGTTTGCCAATGCCCTTCGCGCCGGGAATCTGCTCTCGTCGGTTGCCGCCAGCCGGCAGATTGTGCCGGCCTCGGCGCGTCTTGCCGCATGGCAGGCGCAGGCCCAGCGCCGACTTGACCTTGACGCGGCGCTTGTCGGTCTGATGGCTGACATGACGTCACGTCTTGCCGCCACCGGGGTGACCGACTGATGTTCGGACGTCTTCTCGGTCTTGTCATTCTTGTTCTGTTTGGCGCGGCTCTGGCAGCCTGGCTTGGTGCCCAGCCCGGCATGGTGCAGCTTGAATGGCTTGGATGGCAGCTTGAGATGCGCACCAGTCTGGCGGTGGCGATCCTGGTTGTTCTGGCGCTGGCCCTTGTGCTGACCGACAGGCTGTTTCGCGGTCTGCTTGGGTTGCCGTCATGGCTTGGCCGTAACCTTACCAGGCGGCGGACAGAGTCGGGACACCGGGCTCTGGCGCTTGGGCTGATGGCGGTGTCGGCCGGCGAGCCGGACGAGGCGCGTCGTCAGGCGGCGCGGGCGCAACGGTTGCTTGCCGCGCCACAGCTGACCGACCTGCTGTCCGCGCAGGCGGCGCACATGTCAGGCGATCACAAGGCTGCCGGGCGGTATTTCACCTCGCTGACGCGCGGCAAGGATACCGCCTTTCTTGGTCATATCGGTCTTGCCAGACTGGCGCTGGAGAATGATCAGCCTGATCAGGCTCTGGCGGCGGCCCGGCTGGCATTGGACCTGCGTCCGAAATCCGCGCTTGCGGCGCGCCAGGTGATGGTGCTTGAAGCGGAGCGTGGCAACTGGGCGGCGGCACTGCCGGCACATGCTGTTGTCGCGGCGGCGGACGGGCATGATGATTCGATGCGGTATCGTCTGGCACGGCAAAGGGCGGCGCTGGCCTATCTTGATGCGCTGGCGATGCTTGATGCCGGGGCCGACAGAAAGGCGCGCCGTACCGCAGCTGCCAGCCTCGAGGCGGCGATCGACGCCTGGCCCGAATTCTGGCCTGCCGCGATGCGGCTTGCCACGCTTCACGAAGAGGATGGAAGTCCCCGCAAGGCTGTGAAATGGCTGGAAAGAGCCTTCAAATCTTTGCCGCATGACAGGATCGCGGCGATGCTGCAGACAGTGTGGAAGGTGAATGACGGTGGTCATGTCGCCAGATTGGTCAAACTGATGCCAAAGGATGGTCCGCGTGCCGATGAAGGACGGCTGGTGGTGGCCACAGCGGCGATGACACATGGTCTTGTCGGCGAGGCAGGCAGGTTGCTTGACGAGATTGCCCCGGCCCATCGGGATGCCGCGGCCTGGCGCCTTGTCTCGCGTCTTGCTGCCGAGGCAGAGGACCACGTTGCGGAAACAGAGGCCCTTCGTCAGGCCGGTGAGGCACCGCGTCCACGTTGCTGGCAATGCACCGAATGTCAGCTTGTCCATGATGAATGGCAGGGCCATTGCGCGGGCTGTGCCGGTTTTGCCACCTTGGAATGGCGGCGGCCCGACGGGGTGGCACCGATCCTGCCATCATTATCCGGTATCGGGGTGAACAAGCCCGATTGAACCTGCCGGGGAAAGCCGCTATAAGCGCAGCCACTGCCCGCTTAGTTAAATGGTATAACGGGTCATTCGTAATGATTAGTTGGGGGTTCGATTCCCTCAGCGGGCACCATTTCTTCATGTACATCACTGATATGTCAGCATTTTATGTGCTAACAGGTCAGGTGACGTACAG
>JBFPJN010000008.1 GCA_040839025.1 Alphaproteobacteria bacterium LSUCC0719 | reverse complement strand
ATTGATTGTACGTCATCCTGTACGTCACCTGACCTGTTAGCACATAAAATGCTGACATATCAGTGATGTACATGAAGGAATGGTGCTGGTGGAGAGACTCGAACTCCCAACCGCCCGATTACAAATCGGGTGCTCTACCAATTGAGCCACACCAGCACTGGGCTGGGTTTTACCAGAAACCCGTAATTCGTCAATAGCTGCCGCGTATTGCATAAATCATTCCCGTAAATCATTCCCGTGAATCATAGCGTGGCGCGGCGTATGGGGGTCTCGGCGGCGAAAATGGTATCACGCACCATACCGGCCAGCTGCAGGGCGAGGTCCGGCGCACCGTCACGGACATAGAGGAATATGCCGAAATCCGGCAATGGCGGCAGACCGGCGTCTGCCGGCACCGGAACGCGCGACGGTGTCTCGTCCACGACAAGCGAGATGTTGGTCTCCACGGCCAGGCCGGCATTGACAAAAGCCTCAAGATCGCGCCAATGCGTGGCCGCATAGGGTCTTTCCCAGGGGATCCCGGCATTTTCAAGCGCCGCAGCCACAACTGGCAGGAAGGCGCATTCGGGTTTTGTCGCCAGTGGCAGCGGCCGCTCTTTCCAAACCAGGCTTCCCTGTCCGACATACCATTTCAGCGGTCCGCGATAGAGGCATTCGCCGGTGCCGACATCCAGCGGTTCGGTTGTCAGGATCACGTCATGCTGCCCGTCATTGAATTGTTCGATCAGCTGGCGCGTGAATGATGACGTCAGGTCGACCCGTGCGCGCGGAAATTCAGCCGCAAAATCACGCATCACCGGGCTGACAAGGAGATCAACCAGATCGTCCGGCACGCCGAAGCCGACCCGCCCTTCAAAGGCATGATGCGTCATCCGCTGCCACGCCTCGTCATGCAGCGTCAGGATCCGACGGCCATAGCCCAGAAGCTGTTCTCCCTCGCGGGTCAGGCAAACCCCGCGGCCGGCCCGCTCGACAAGCTGTTGGTCAAGCGTTGTTTCCAGCCGTTTCAACTGCATCGAGACAGCCGACTGGGTCAGGTTCAAACGCGCGGCGGCGCGCGTCACGCCGCCAAGCTCGGCCACCGTCACAAAGGACCGTAGGGTGGCAATGTCGAAGTTCCGGATGGTGGTGCCGTCCATCACAACTCCTGTCATCACAACGTCTGTCATCACAACGTCTGTCATCACAACTTTTGATCGAAGCAATCATTTTTTGTCGTTGGACAGACTAGGGCGCATTAACCAAAACTGTAAATAAATCAGATGCCTGATATGCATCACAACTGGCAATGGAGCGCATCACGAAATGTTATGGATGGACCAAAGAAACCAATCCTTTCGGGCGCGTCTCGCCACCTGGTGGCGGGGCCGGTCATGGTGGGTCCGGTCCTATATCCAGTCTGGGTCCAGCCCCGGTGCCTGTCTGTCTTCTGATCCCGGCGGTAGATCCGATCTCGCTGAACCGATATCGCGGATGAAAGCGGAAGCCACCCCGCCACCGGTGGACGAGATCTCGTCCTGGGCACGGTTGGAGGGTCGCGCGGCACGGCGACCGGCAAGCCGGCGGTCACCGCCGCCGCGTTATGAAAGGTCATTCTATCGTGCGCGGGGCCGGGGCACGCCACCTGACCGTCGGTGATCGAAGGTGGGGGGCGGTCAGATGCCCCCGGTTCCATCACCATGCCCGCCAGCATGCCCGCCAGTATTCCCGGCAGCATGAAGCGCGATGGCGGCGGCAATCGATACATTCAGGCTTTCCGATCGCGATGAAATCTCGATCCGCACCAGATGGTCGCAATGTCGCCTCGTCAGATGGCGCAGCCCTGCGCCTTCGCCGCCCAGAACAATGGCAAGCCGGTCGATGGCGGCAAGATCCCTGACCTCCATCTCGCCGTCGGCGGCAAGGCCGGTGACGGTAATTTCGGCTTGCTGCATGGTTTCGATCGCCCGGGCCAGATTGACCACCCGGATCATCGGCAGATGTTCGAGCGCGCCTGCGGCGGCACGGGCCAGAAGCCCGGATTCCTCGGGCGCGTGCCGGTGGGTGGTGATGACGGCGCTGGCGCCAAGTGCCAGACCGCTTCTGAGGATGGCCCCGACATTGCGCGGGTCGGACAGCTGATCAAGGCAGAGCAGGCGAACCGCGCCGGTGGTGCTGTCCAGAAAATCGGCAAGATCGGGCGCATCAAGCGGCCATACCGCGGCCAGCATGCCCTGATGGACCACCTTGTCACCATCGGCTGTCGAAGTCCTGGCGGCTGTCGAGGTCACGGCATCGAGGCGTTTGCGCTCGGTCTCGGTAATGGTGGGCAGTTCGTCCCGGCGCGCCGCCGGCAGCGCGGCGATCGCGGCGCGCAATTCGGCCGCCGCGTCCGTTGTGGCGTGAAGTGTGGCCACGCGCCGTTCGGAATTTGCAAGCGCCGCCAGAACAGCATGCCGGCCCCACAGGAAATGGGCGCCACCCGGCGGTTTCGGGCCGGCAATCTGCTGCCTGCCGCCATCGGCAGGATGCTGGCGGCGGTGCGGTGCGGTTTTCGGCCGCGGGCGTGCTGGTCGTTTTTTGCCTCGATCAGGGTGCATTTGGTGACTTCTCTGTTGACAAACCGGCGCTGCTTTTCTAATCGCTTGGCGTCTGTTACAAGGTAGCGTTATTTCGTATCACGTAATCCGTACAGACGCATCAGGCAAACCGGTGAGGTGGCCGAGTGGTTAAAGGCAGCAGACTGTAAATCTGCCCGCGTAGCGTACGTAGGTTCGAATCCTACCCTCACCACCACTGCCTGATTGATGGGGCGGCCTGCCGCCACCCCGATCCCGGCGGCAGCCGCGATCGGGATTTCAGGTTCAACATACCCGGTGCCGTGCCATGCAGGCCGGTCCGGCAGACAGAAGAAGAGGACGGGCTGGCATGTCCAAGGAGAAGTTTGATCGTTCCAAGCCTCATGTGAACATTGGCACGATTGGCCATGTTGACCATGGCAAGACGACGCTGACGGCGGCGATTACGAAGGTTATGGCTGAGGCAGGCGGCGCTGAGTTTCAGGCCTATGATCAGATTGACAAGGCACCTGAGGAGCGTGCCCGCGGGATCACGATTTCGACGGCCCATGTCGAGTATGAGACGGAGAACCGTCACTATGCGCATGTGGATTGTCCCGGTCACGCCGATTATGTGAAGAACATGATCACGGGTGCGGCGCAGATGGATGGCGCGATTCTGGTTGTGTCGGCGGCTGACGGCCCGATGCCGCAGACCCGCGAGCATATTCTTCTGGCGCGCCAGGTTGGTGTTCCGGCGCTGTGCGTATTCATGAACAAGGTCGACCAGGTTGACGATGAGGAGCTTCTGGAGCTTGTGGAGATGGAGATCCGCGAGCTGCTGTCGAGCTATGAGTTTCCCGGCGACGACATTCCGATTGTGAAGGGGTCTGCGCTGGCGGCTCTTGAGGATGGTGATGCGGCGATTGGTGCGGATGCGATCCGCGAGCTGATGGCGGCAGTTGACGATTACATTCCGCAGCCCGAGCGTCCGAAGGACCAGCCGTTCCTGATGCCGATCGAGGATGTGTTCTCGATTTCGGGTCGTGGCACGGTTGTGACGGGTCGTATCGAGCGCGGCATTGTGAATGTTGGTGAAGAGATCGAGATTGTGGGTCTGAAGGACACCACGAAGACGACCTGCACGGGTGTTGAGATGTTCCGCAAGCTTCTGGACCAGGGCGAGGCCGGCGACAATGTCGGTGTTCTGCTTCGCGGCACGAAGCGTGAGGATGTCGAGCGCGGCCAGGTTCTGTCGGCACCGGGTTCGATCACGCCGCATACCGAGTTCAAGTGCGAGGCCTATGTTCTGACGAAGGAAGAGGGTGGTCGTCATACGCCGTTCTTCTCGAACTATCGCCCGCAATTCTACTTCCGGACGACGGATGTGACCGGTTCGGTCGAGCTGCCGTCGGGCACCGAGATGGTGATGCCTGGCGACAATATCGCGATGACGGTCACGCTGATCGCGCCGATCGCGATGGATGAAGGTCTTCGCTTCGCCATCCGTGAAGGCGGTCGTACCGTCGGTGCAGGCGTCGTCGCCTCAATCGTAAAGTAGGCATATCGAATACCCGCCGCCGGCAGGTTCCGGCGGCGGCAGGCATAGGGGTGTAGCTCAATTGGTAGAGCACCGGTCTCCAAAACCGGGGGTTGTAGGTTCGAGTCCTATCGCCCCTGCCACCTGAATACCAAACCTCCGGGGGATCCTCCTCCGGGGGTTTTTCTTTGCCATTTTACCGGTCGGTTCACGTCGTTTGCTTGATTGGATCCGTTCCCGCGTCCATAATGCCGCGCATTTGGCCGGGCCCGCCCGGCATATCTTCGAACGACCCTTCACAAAATCATAGGGAGAGAGTGATGAAACTCAGGCAAATCGTTTATGGCGGCGTTATCGCATCGATGACAGCATTCGGGGCCGCGCAGGCCTTCGCCGAGCAGTTTGTTTCGATTGGCACCGGCGGTGTGACCGGCGTCTATTATCCGACCGGCGGCGCCATCTGCCGTCTCGTCAACAAGGACCGCAAGGACCACGGCATCCGCTGTTCGGCGGAATCGACCGGTGGTTCGGTCTACAACATCAACACCGTTCGCGCCGGCGAGCTGGAGTTCGGTGTTGCCCAGTCCGACTGGCAGTACCATGCCTATCGCGGTACCTCGAAATTCGCCGACAAGGGCAAGTTCGAGAAGCTGCGCGCCGTCTTTTCGGTTCATCCGGAGCCGTTCACCCTGATCGCCCGCAAGGGATCGGGAGTCGCCTCCTTCGAGGATCTGAAGGGCAAGAAGGTCAATGTCGGCAACCCCGGTTCCGGCCAGCGCGCGACAATGGAAGTCGTGATGGAAGCCTTTGGCATGACGATGGGCGATTTCTCGCTCGCGGCTGAACTGAAGGGTTCGGAAATGGCGCAGGCGATCTGTGATGGCAAGATTGAAGCCATGATCTACACCGTCGGTCACCCGGCCGCCGCTGTTACCGAAGCCGCCACCAGCTGTGACGTCGAGCTTGTCTCGGTCACCGGCGCGCCGATCGACAAGCTTGTTGCCGACAATTCCTTCTACCGTGTGGCGACTGTTCCGGGCGGCATGTATGCCGGCTCGCCGAACGACACCACCACCTTCGGTGTCGGTGCGACGGTGATCACTTCGGCCGATGTTCCGGAAAAGGTCGTCTATACGGTGGTCAAGGCCGTGTTCGACAATTTCGCTGACTTCAAGAAGCTGCATCCGGCCTTCCGCAACCTGAAGGAAGAAGAGATGATCTCCGACGGTCTCTCGGCACCGCTGCATCCGGGGGCGGTGAAATACTACAAAGAGCGTGGCTGGATGTAGCACCGCTCTCGACGCGCGGCCGGATGGGGGTATGCCCCCGGCCGCGCGTTCCGCTTTCACTTGAAAGCATCTTCAACCCGAAAGCATCTTCACCTGAAAACATCTGGCGGTGATCTGACATGACAGCCACTGGACCGTTCGATGCCGCCGACGGGCGTGCGGCTGATTTCGAAAGGGGCGCGCAGCGAACCGGCCGCGGCATTGCCCTCGTCTGCATTCTGTGGTCGCTTGTCCAGCTCTGGATGGCGTCGGATTTCCCCTTCTGGCTGAGCAGTGTCAGCGGCCTGAAGCTTGTCTTCAACGCGCAGGAAGCCCGGCAGATCCATCTCGCCTTCGGAATCGGGCTGGCTTTCGCCGTCTATCCGGCAGCGCGGACAATCCACCCGACGCTTGACCGGATGGTGTCATGGGCGTTGCTGCTGACCGGCGTTGCCGCCTGCCTCTATCTTTTCATTTTCAAGCTCGACATCGCGAACCGCGCCGGGCTGCCGAACAGATATGATCTGTTCTTCTCGATCGCCGGCATGCTGTGTGTGATGGTTGCGGTCTACCGGGCACTCGGTCTGCCGCTGCTGGTGGTCGCCGCGATCTTCATCTTCTATGTGATGTTCGGGCATCTCGACTTCTTCCCCGACGCGATGCGCTGGAAGGGGGCATCGCTGAACAAGGCGAGCTGGCATTTCTGGATGCAGACCGAAGGCGTGTTCGGCGTCGCGCTCGGTGTGTCGGCATCGATGATTTTCCTGTTCGTGCTGTTCGGTGCGCTGCTGGAAAGCGCCGGTGCAGGCAATTATTTCATCAAGCTGTCTTTTGCCGCGCTGGGCCATATGCGGGGCGGCCCGGCAAAGGCCGCGGTACTGGCATCCGGCCTGTCCGGGATCTATTCCGGATCGTCGATCGCCAATGTGGTGACGACCGGTACCTTCACCATCCCGCTGATGAAAAAGACCGGCCTCAGCGCCGAAAAGGCCGGCGCGGTGGAGGTTGCGTCCTCGACCAATGGCCAGCTGACACCGCCGGTGATGGGTGCCGCCGCCTTCCTGATCGCCGAATTTACCGGCATCAGCTATTTCGAGCTGATCAAACATGCCGCGCTGCCGGCGCTGGTGTCCTATATCGCGCTTTTCTACATCGTCCATCTCGAGGTGACAAAGCTGGGACTGAAGGGGCTGACCCGCCGCACGCCGACACAGGGGCTGCTGCGGCGCGTGACCGGTTTCCTGGCCGGGTTCGGCGCGCTGGCGCTTCTTGGTGGGGTGATCCACCTGACTGTCGGGCTTGTCGGCGGCTGGATGCCGTCGCTGTCACTTCCCACGGTGATGGTGATCTTTGTCGCCGCCTATATCGTGCTGGTGCGGATCGCAGCGCGCGAACCGGATCTCGAGGTCGGGCTGAGCGACGCGGAAATGAAGCTTCTTCCGACGGTCTCCAGTGTCGCACGAACCGGCTATCATTTCGCGCTGCCGATTGTCGTGCTGCTGTGGTGCGTTCTGGTCAGCCGCCTGTCGCCCAGCCTGTCGGCCTACTGGGCGTGTCTGGCAATGATCTTCGTGCTGGTGACGCAGCGCCCGCTGAAGGCGTATTTCCGGCGGCAATCAGTGGATGCCCGGGTCTGGCGTGCCGGGGTGACGGATTTTCTTCGCGGGCTGGAATTCGGTGCCCGCAACATGATCAGCATCGCCATTGCAACGGCGATCGCCGGCATCATCATCGGCACCGTGTCGCTGACCGGCGCGCATCAGTTCATTGGTGAGTTCGTCGAGGCGGTGTCGGGTGGCAATCTGGTGGTGATGCTGCTTCTGGTCGCGGTGATGAGCCTGATTCTCGGCATGGGTCTGCCGACAACGGCAAACTATATTGTCGTCTCGTCACTGATGGCACCGGTGATCGTGATGGTCGGCGCGCAGAACGGGCTGATCGTACCGCTTGTCGCGGTGCATTTGTTCGTTTTCTATTTTGGTATCCTTGCCGATGACACACCACCGGTCGGGCTTGCCGCCTTTGCCGCCGCGGCGATCTCGCGCGGTGATCCGATCCGCACCGGCATCCAGGGCTTCAGCTACGACATACGCACAGCCGTGCTGCCCTTCATGTTCATCTTCAACACCGACATTCTGCTGATCGATGTCGGATGGGTGGGCGGCGTCACGGCGGTGCTGGCGACAAGCGTCGGGATGCTGGCCTTCTGTTCGGCGACGCAGAACCACATGCTGGTCCGCAACAGACTGTGGGAGAGTGTGATCCTGCTTCTTGTGGCCTTCACCATGTTCCGTCCGGACTACTGGCTCGACCGCGTTTCGCCGCCCTTCATAGAGCTTCCCGGCTCGCAGATTGTCCAGCATCTGGAAATGCCGGCGGTCAGCGAGACCGTTGTCATGATGCTTCGCGCGCGGCTCAGCGGTCCCGATTTCGACGATGCGGACCGGATCATCGACCGCAGCGTGATTCTGGAACTTCCGGCGGCGGGCGCGCCGTTCGACAGGCTTGAGGCCGCCGGGCTGCTGGTGACCATCGACGAGGGTGTGGCCGCTGTCGACGAACCTTTCCCCGGAACGCCGCTGTTCCAGGATCTGAAAGGATTCGATTTCTACGCCGACAGGCCGGTCACGCTGGATGTGGCGCTGATCGAGATCGAGGACCGCCCGGCCCGTGAATGGGCCTTTGTCCCGGCAATCCTGATGTTGCTGGGCGTTGGCGCGCTGCAGCGCCGGCGTGCGGTTGCGGCACAAGGCTGAGCGGCGCTGAACGCGGCGGCCTGAAACCCGGTGCCGATATGCGTGCCGGGTGTGACAGAAAGGCCCGCCCTGAATCGTGCAAAATATCTTGCCCATATGCGGGTCAGGGGTCCATTCTCAGGCATCTTATGAATAGCAGAATATTCCATCCTGGAGAGAAACTATGAAAATATTGGCAACTAGGCTTGGGCTTGGCGCGGTGGCGCTGACCCTGGCAGCGGCCGCGACGGCGGCATCCGCAGAAACACTGCGTTGGGCGCGGTCCGGCGACTCGCTGACACTTGACCCACATGCCCAGAACGAAGGCCCGACACATACGCTGGCGCACCAGATTTACGAACCCCTGCTGCATCGCGACATGGCCGGCCAGATCACCCCGGCGCTGGCCACAAGCTGGAAGGCGCTTCCCGACAATCCGAATGTCTGGCGCTTTACCCTTCGCAAGGGCGTGACCTTCCATGACGGTTCGGACTTCACCGCCGATGACGCTGTCTACAGCTTCAAGCGCGCCATGATGCCGACATCGTCGATGAAAGAACTTCTGACAAGCGTCAAGGATGTCCGCAAGGTCGACGACCATACCATCGATATGGAAACAAATGGTCCGAACCCGCTGCTGATCAACAACCTGACCAACCTGTTCATGATGGATGCAGGCTGGACCGAGGCAAATGGTGCCAGTGCGCCGCAGGATGTCGCCGCTGGCGAAACCACTTTTGCGGCCCAGAACACCAACGGAACCGGTGCATTCATTCTGGAAAGCCGCGTGCCTGACCAGAAGACTGTTCTGAAGGCAAACCCCAATTACTGGGGCAAGGGCCAGTTCCCGCTTGATGTCACCGAAATCATCTACACACCGATCCAGTCGGCGGCCACCCGTGTGGCGGCACTGCTGTCAGGTGAAGTCGATTTCATTCAGGACGTGCCGGTGCAGGATCTTGGCCGTGTTGCCGGTCAGAGCGGCCTGAAGGTCGTGACCGCGGCACAGAACCGCGTGATCTTCTTTGGCATGAACAGCGGCAAGGCTGATCTGGAAACAGACAATGTCAGCGGCAAGAACCCGTTTGCCGATGTGCGTGTGCGGCGGGCGATGAACATTGCCATCAACCGCGATGCCATCAAGAAGGTCGTGATGCGTGACCAGTCTTCACCGACCAATGTCATCATGCCGCCATTCGTCAATGGCTGGACAAGCCAGCTTGACGCCATTCCGGCCTATGACGTTGCCGCCGCCAAGGCGCTGATGGCAGAGGCAGGCTATGGTGACGGGTTCTCGGTCACGCTGAACTGCCCGAATGATCGCTACATCAATGACGAGGCGATCTGTCAGGCTGCTGTAGGCATGTTCGGCCAGATTGGCATCAAGGTGAATCTCGATGCCAAGCCGAAGGCACAGCATTTCCCGCTGATCAAGAACAAGACGACCGAGTTCTATATGCTTGGCTGGGGTGTGCCGACCTTTGATTCGCACTACATCTTCAACTTCCTGGTTCATGCCACGACCGAAAATCGCGGCTCGTGGAACAACACCGGCTATGACAATGCCGATGTGAACGCCAAGGTCGTGGCGCTTGAGTCCGAGACCGACCTTGCCAGGCGCGACGCCATCATTGGCGAGATCTGGGCCCAGGTTCAGGAAGACCAGCTTTACCTTCCAATCCACAACCAGGTTCTGAACTGGGGGATGAAGGATGGCATCACATTTGACGTGCAGCCCGAAGACCAGCCGCACTTCAAATATCTGGTCATGAACTGATCAATTGCCGGCAGCGACCCGGAGTCGCTGCCGGCCCTTGTTTATCCCATGCATATCCAGTCCACCATCTGCGGCAAAACGGGCTGCCTGTCACCACGAGGCCTGCGATGATTGTCATATTGGCCAGGCGGATCGTACAGGCGGTGCTTGTACTGCTGCTGGTGGCGCTGATTTCCTTTGCTATTTTCCGGTTTGTCGGCAACCCGGTCGAGAATATCCTCGGCCAGGAAGCCACCGTCCAGGACCGCAACGAGATGATCGAACGGATGGGGTTGAACGACCCTGTCCCGGTGCAATATGTCCGCTTCGTATGGGATGCGCTGCATTTTGATTTCGGCATTTCCTATCGTACCGCCGAACCGGTTGCCGAGCTGATTGCCTCGCGCCTGCCGGCGACGCTGGAACTTGCGTTTATCTCGGCGCTGTTCGCGCTTGTCGCGGGAATCCTGCTTGGCATCTTTACCGCCATCAGCCGGGGGCGGTTTCTCGCCGGGCTGGTGATGACAACCTCGCTTGTCGGCGTATCGCTCCCGACCTTCCTGATCGGGGTGTTGCTGATCTGGCTGTTTGCTGTCGAGCTTGGTGTGCTGCCGTCCTTCGGGCGCGGCGATACGGTGCGGGTCGCATTCTGGGAAACCGGTCTGCTGACCGCCTCGGGGCTGAAATCCCTGATTCTGCCGGCAATCACGCTTGGCCTTTACCAGATGACGCTGATCATGCGCCTGGTGCGCTCGGAGATGCTTGAGGTGCTGCGTCAGGATTTCATCAAATTCGCCAGGGCGCGCGGGCTGCCCGAACGCATGGTTCTGTTGCGGCATGCGCTGCGCAACACATTGGTGCCTGTGACAACGGTGGCCGGGTTGCAGCTTGGGTCAATCGTTGCCTTTGCCATCATTACCGAGACGGTGTTCCAGTGGCCCGGCGTCGGGCTGATGTTCATCAACGCGGTCTATTTTGTCGATATCCCGGTGATGTCGGCCTATCTGCTTCTGGTCGGCACGCTGTTCGTGTTGATCAACCTGATTGTCGATCTGCTGTATCTGGCGATCGACCCGCGGATTCGTGACCGCAACCTGCGGGGAGGCGGCTGATGGCATCTCCACCTGTCAGACCGTCCGAAGATCCGGTGGGCGTGCCCTCAAACATGCCGGCCAGCCGACCTGCTGGCAGACTACAACGCGTGCTTGCCAGTGATTTTGTCTATGATTTCACCCGTGCGCCGCTGGCCATTCTGGCTGGTTTGGTGGTGACGTTCCTGTTTCTGGTGGCAATCTTCGCGCCGCTGGTGGCACCGACCAATCCGTTCGACCCGGCGTCGCTGAACCTGATGAACGGGTTCACCCCGCCAATGCAGGCCAATATGTTCACCGGGGAAAGCTTTGTCATGGGGACCGACGACCAGGGACGGGACCTGCTGTCGGCAATCATCTACGGGCTGCGGGTGTCTCTGTTTGTCGGCGTGATGTCGGTGATGCTGGCTATGGGGCTTGGTGTCTCGCTTGGCCTGATCGCCGGCTATGTCGGTGGATGGCTGGACAATCTGATCATGCGGATTGCCGATATCCAGCTGACCTTTCCGTCGATCCTGATCGCGATGCTGATCTTCGGCGTGCTTCGGGGCATCATCCCGCCCGATCTGCGTGACGAGATGGCGATCTTTGTGCTGATTGCCGCTATCGGACTGTCGGAATGGGTGCCCTTTGCCAGAACGGTGCGGGCAACGGCGATGGTCGAAAAGGAAAAGGAATATGTTCAGGCGGCGCGGCTGATCGGGCTTGGCCGTCATCAGATCATGTGGCGGCATATCCTGCCGAATGTTCTGGGGCCGGTGCTTGTCATTGCCACCATCACGCTGGCGCTGGCCATTATCGCCGAGGCGACATTGTCCTTTCTGGGGGTGGGCGCGCCGCCAACCGAGCCAAGTCTGGGCACATTGATCCGGATTGGCCAGGATTACCTGTTTTCCGGTGAATGGTGGATCCTGACCTTTCCGGCGGTGACGCTGCTGGCGCTGGCGCTGGCGGTCAATCTGCTTGGTGACTGGCTGAAGGACACGCTGAATCCGAGGTTGAAATGACGGTGCCGCTTCTTGATGTCAGTGATCTCAGCGTGGAATTTCCCATGCGCCGCCAGCGGTTGCAGGCGCTCGACCGGATTTCCTTTACGCTCGAGGCTGGCGAGGTTCTGGGCTTTGTTGGCGAGAGTGGTGCCGGCAAGTCGCTGACCGGGGCGGCAATCATGGGTCTTCTGGAGCCGCCGGGCCGCATTACCGGTGCCCGGATTTCGCTTGCCGGCCAGCGCATCGACGGTCAGCCCGAGACAGTGCGGGGCCGGCAGATCGGGATGATCTTCCAGGATCCCCTGACCAGCCTGAACCCGCTTCGCACGGTTGGTGACCAGCTTGTCGAGACAATCCAGCTTCACCTTGGCATGGGTGCCGCCGCCGCAACAGCCCGCGCCGGCGAGCTGCTTGACGAGGTCGGGATCGACAGGGCGCGCATCAATGGTTATCCGCATGAATTTTCCGGCGGTATGCGCCAGCGGATTGTCATCGCGCTGGCGCTGGCTCCGGAACCGAAACTGATTATTGCCGACGAGCCGACGACGGCGCTTGATGTATCGATCCAGGCGCAGGTGCTGGCGCTTCTTCGCCGCCTGTGCAAGGAGCGGGGTGCGTCGGTGATCCTGATCACGCATGATATGGGGGTTATCGCCGAGACAACGGACCGGGTTGCCGTCCTGTATGCTGGCCGCCTTGTCGAGATGGGGCGCACAAGCGACGTGATTGCCGCGCCGCGTCATCCCTATACAAAGGGTCTGATGGCGGCGACACCGAATCTGGACCTTGTGTCGGTGGACACGGTGCTGCCACAGATTCCGGGAAGCATGCCAAGCCTTGCCAATCTGCCGTCAGGCTGCCGGTTCCATCCGCGCTGCGGCAATGCCCTGCCGGCCTGCCGCCAGACAGCGCCGGCTTTTGTCGACGGTGTTGCCTGCCATCTCTATGCCGAGCCGGCAGAGGAGGCGGGATGATGTCTGACAAGGCGTCTGTGGACAATGCCTATCTGAAGGTGTCCGGGCTGAGCCGGCATTTCGACATTTCCGAACCGTTCCTGGCGCGACTTGTCACCGGCACCGCGCGGCGGCGGCTGACGGCTGTCGACAATGTCAGCTTTTCGATTGCCAAGGGCCAGACCTATGCGCTTGTTGGCGAGAGCGGGTCCGGCAAATCCACCATCGCCAGAATGATTGTGGGGCTGGATCGCCCTGACAGCGGCAGCATCATGTTTGACGGTCAGCCCGCCTTTGACGAGGCAAAGGGCCAGATCAAGGATGCCGGTCTTCGCCAGAAGCTGCAGATGGTGTTCCAGTCACCCTATTCCAGTCTCAATCCGCGCTGGCGTGTCGGCGATATCCTGATGGAGCCGATCCGCGCCTTCAATCTGATTTCCGACCGCGACGCCGGACAGCGGCGGGTGCGTGAACTTCTTGATCAGGTTGGCCTGTCGCCGCAGGATGCCGATCGCTATCCACACGAATTCTCCGGCGGTCAGCGACAGCGGATATCGATTGCGCGGGCGCTGGCCTCGAACCCGCAATTCATCGTCTGTGACGAGCCGACCTCGGCACTTGATGTGTCGGTACAGGCACAGGTTCTGAACCTGCTGAAACAGCTTCAGCGCGATCTGCAACTGACCTATCTGTTCATTTCGCATGACATGGCGGTGGTGCGGGTGATGGCGCATCGTATCGGCGTGCTGAAGGGCGGCAGGCTGGTCGAGGAAAACGCGGCCGGCACGCTGATCGAGTCACCGCAGGATCCCTATACCAGAATGTTGATGGAGGCGACGCCGCGCTTTGCCGGCGGATCCTGACAGCAACGACTGCTACATCGCCGCTTTCTCTTCTGTCGACCATATGTGAAACAAATTCATTTCCTTTCTGCTGAAAAAGGAAAAATTCGTTTTATATGGCTCGCCCTGTCTGGTCATTTTCAGAAATATTTTCCATTTTCCCCGCAGTATAAAGCAGTGGCGACGCCGTCGTGCTGCTGTCAACACCACCACCCTGTGGAGAGTACGACAATGAACCGCATTCTTTCGGGCGCCGCGGCGCTCATCCTCAGCCTTGCCGCCACTGTTGCGGCGCATGCCAAGCCGCTTGTCGATGTTGAATGGCTGACCGGCAATCTCGGCAACGACAATGTCGTGCTGATCGATCTTCGCAACAAGATCGACGGCGGCAGTTACGATACCTACCTCGAAGGCCACATCCCGTCGGCCATCCATTCCGACTATCTGAAGGATGGCTGGCGCGTTGGCCGCGACGATGTCGTGGGACTGCTTCCCGAGGCATCACAGTTCCAGGCGCTGGCACGCAAGCTTGGTGTGTCGGATGACAGCCATGTCGTTCTGGTGCCGGCTGGTGTCGGGTCGACCGATTTTGGATCGGCGGCACGCGCCTACTGGACCTTCAAGGTGTTTGGCCATGAAAATGTGTCGATCCTTGATGGCGGCTTCGCGGCCTGGAAGGCTGCCTATCCAGACAGGCTGGAAAGCGGCGCGCCGGTCGCCCCCGCCCCGGGCAATTTCATCGCGCAGTTCCAGCCGCAGGGCTATGTATCGACCGATGATGTGAAAAAGATTGTTGCTGCCAAGGATGGCGCGACACTTCTCGACGGGCGGACCCGGGACCAGTTCCTGGGCAATGCCAAGCATCCGAAAGCCGCCGCCAGTGGCCGCATTCCAGGGGCCAAGCTGCTGTTTCAGGAACAGGCCTACAACACCGATACCAACCGCCTGAAGTCGGTTTCCGAGCTTCAGGGGATTTACGGTGATCTTGACGCCGAGCTGCCGATTGTCAGCTATTGCAATACCGGTCACTGGGCGGCAACCAACTGGTTTGTGTTGTCCGAGGTTCTGGGTCGCAAGGATGTCCGGCTCTATGACGGCTCGATGGTCGAATGGACCGCCGATGGCAGCAACCCGCTTCTGTCGGGTGAATCCAACATGGATCGGATCAAATCCTTCCTGAAGGGCGTCTTTGGCTGATCTGTGAAGAATCGGGGTCGGGCGCGTCGGCGCCCGCCCCTTGTTGTCTGCGCCTGTCTGGTCACACCTGTCTGGCCCTGTTGTCCGGTTGTATCGCCGGGCCTTTTCCATTTTCATCCCCGTCCGTCTCTGACAGACTTTCCTTCCGTTTCCCCTTTCACAACCGGTCGCCAGATCCATGACAGTTACATCCGCACAAACAACGCCTCCGCCGGCCACCATTGAACGGGTGCCGGCATTGATCATCGGCCTGGTCGGGCTTGGCCTTGCCGGGCTGGTGGCACTTGATACCGGGCTTCGCGGGGTGACGCTGTTTGTGCTTGGCGGCGCTCTCGGTGCGGTTTTCATCGGCTTTCAATACGGGTTTGCCTCGGCCTGGCGGCGGTTTCTGGTGGCCGGTGAAACAATGGGCATTGCGGCTCATTTCCTGCTTGTCGGGCTGTGCGCGATGGTCTTCATTCCGGCGGCCGGTCTGGGCCTTGCCGCGACCGGAACATTGGCCCCGGTATCGGTTTCACTGGTCATTGGCGCGTTCATGTTCGGTATTGGCATGCAGCTGGCCAATGGCTGTGGTTCCGGCGTTCTGTTCAGCTTTGGTGGCGGGTCCGGCAGAATGCTGGTGGCGCTTCCCTTTTTCATTCTCGGCTCCCTTCTCGGCTCCTTTCTGCTACCGACGGCGCTTGGCTGGGGATCGCTCGGTCAGGTGGCGATCGGTGGCAGCGGCGAGGCGGCGCGACTGCTTGTCAATATCGCGCTGATTGGAGCTGTCGGGACGACGTTCTACGTCCTTGGTCGCCGACGTGGCCAGACATTGCCGCGCCAGCTTGTGGTCGGCAGCGTGACCATCGCCGCATTGTGCTGGCTGGTCTTTGCCATTTCCGGAAATCCGTGGGGGGTTACCTTCGGCTTTACCCTGTGGGGGGCGAAGATTGCCACGGCGCTCGGCGTGCCGGTCGGTGATTTCACATTCTGGCAATGGGCCGGGCCACAGCGCGCGCTGACCCATTCGGTTCTGGCCAATGTCAGCAGTCTGATGGATATCGGCATGGTCATCGGGGCCGGCCTGCTGGCCGCGATCGGTGGCGGATTGCGGCGGCAATCCTGGCCGTCGTCACGCCAGCTTGTCGCCGCAGCGCTTGGCGGCATGCTTATGGGCATCGGCGCGCGGCTGGGATTTGGATGCAATATCGGGGCGTTTCTCGCCGGCATTGCCTCCGGCTCGCTTCATGGCTGGATCTGGTTTGTGATGGCCATGGCGGGAAGCTGGGTTGGCGTCGCGTGGCGGCCTGCCTTCGGCATGGCGCGCTAGGGAGGCGGTGTGATGGGACGGATGACGCCGAAACTGGTCTATGTGCTGGTGCTTCTTGCCGGCGCGCTGGTTGTGGTGGGGGATCACCTGACCAGCCGCAGCCTGTCCGGACTTGGCGCGCCCAGCGACCTTGGCGGTGCCTGCGCGCCGTGCGGTGCGCCCTGTACCGATACGGACGGCTAGCCACAAAGCCCGGTCCACAAAGCCCGGTGCCGCCAGCCTGATGGTCGCATGACGGGCCGGATGCTGCGGGTCGGCATCGGTGGCGGCGGTGTGGTTTTGGTTGTCACGCCTTGATGATCTGTGCAAGTTTTGCAGGATCCATCTATGCTGGCATTTAATCGCGAAATGGTTTGCCCCACCATGTCACCACCCGTCTTGTCCCTGCGCCAGATCCGCAAGAGCTATGACAGTCTCGAAGTCCTGAAAGGGGTCGATCTGACGGCGCATGAAGGCGATGTTGTCTCGCTGATTGGCTCCAGCGGGTCGGGCAAATCGACCCTGTTGCGCTGTATCAACATGCTCGAGATCAGCCAGGCCGGTGACATCGAATTCTGTGGCGAGGCGGTGCGCTGGACAGGCAGTGGCGCGGACCGGATGCCGGCTGACCGCCAGCAGGTCATCAACATGCGCACCCAGCTTGCAATGGTGTTTCAGCAGTTCAATCTGTGGACGCATATGACCGTGCTGAAGAACGTGATCGAAGCACCTGTCACGGTGCTTGGCAGGCCGCGTGACGAGGCCGTTGCCGATGCCATGGATATCCTCGGCAAGGTTGGGATCGCCGACAAGGCTGATTCATACCCGGCGCAGCTGTCCGGCGGCCAGCAGCAGCGGGCCGCCATTGCGCGTGCGCTGGCAATGAAACCGCGGGCACTGTTGTTTGACGAGCCGACTTCCGCGCTTGACCCGGAACTCGAGCAGGAAGTGATCAAGGTTATCCGCGAACTTGCCGCAGAGGGGCGAACCATGGTGATTGTCACACATGACATGAGCCTGGCTCGTGATGTATCAAGTCGTGTGATGTTTTTGAATGAAGGTGTTGTCGAAGAGCATGGCAGGCCCGAGGATGTTCTCGACAAACCGAAATCGGACAGGCTGCGACAGTTTCTTCACGCTACATCGCAGACCCCCACTTGAAGCGTGATCCTGCCGCATCAGGGCATCAGGCCCGGCGGCGAACCATCGAAGGGAGATGAAGATGAACACATTGATCAAGGGAACACTTGCCGGTCTGGCACTGGGTATGGCCATGTCAGGCGTGGCAATGGCCGAGACCATCCGCATGGGCACCGAGGGCGCTTACCCGCCTTACAACTTCATCAATGACAAGGGTGAGGTTGACGGATTTGAACGCGAGCTGGGTGATGAACTCTGCAAGCGTGCCAGCCTGACCTGCGAGTGGGTGACAAATGAATGGGATTCGATCATCCCGAACCTTGTCTCCGGCAACTATGATACCATCATTGCCGGCATGTCGATCACGGATGAGCGTGAAAAGGTGATCGACTTCACCCAGGATTATTTCCCGCCGTCGCCATCCTATTATGTTGGCCTGGCTGGCCAGTCGATTGACGTCAAGAGCGGTGTGATTGCCGCGCAGACTGCCACCATCCAGGCCGGATATGTCGCTGAAAGCGGTGCCACGCTGGTGGAATTCGCAACCCCCGACGAGACCATTCAGGCCGTCCGCAATGGCGAGGCCGACGCGGTTCTGGCCGATGGTGACTATCTGATGCCTATCGTTGATGAATCGAATGGCGAACTGGCGGTTGTCGGTCAGCAATCGATCGGTGGTGGCATCGGTGTCGGTGTGCGCGAATCGGATGGCGATCTGAAGGCGAAGCTGAACAAGGCGATCGGCGCGATGAAGGCCGATGGCACGCTGAACACGATGATCAAGAAGTGGTTCGGCGACGACGCCGCAACCTTCTAGGGTTCAGGGGCGTTTTGCCCCGCACGAGGCCGACGGGGCGATGCCTGACAGGCTGGTGCCTGACAAGGTGTTGCCCCGTCCTTTCTACAATTCACTGATGGTGGCGTCGTGATGTTCAGCAGCTGTGAAGATCCATCCCGGCTTGAAGGTGGTTCATGGCTGCTGTGCTATCTGACCACACCGACACACCAGTCATTCTATCTTGCCTTTGGAACGGTGCTGGTGCTGCTGGCCATTACCGCGCCGCTGTCCCTGCTGTTCGGTTTCGGGGGCGCGCTTGCCAGCCGTTCGACCATTGCCCCGGTTCGCTGGTTCGGGCGCGGCTATATCGCGATGGTGCGCGGCGTGCCGGAAATCGTCTTCTTCATGTTTGGTCCCATCGCGCTTGATCAGGCGTTTGAATATCTGCGCCACCGGGCGATCTGTCCCGACTGGAGCGAGCCGGTGCGGCGCGGCAATGATTTTGTCGTCTGCACGGCGGCAAAGCTGCCGCTGAATGCCGATCCGCAATGGATGCATGAAATCTACGGCTTTGCGCTGGCCATACTGTCCTTTGCCATCGTCTATGGGGCGTTCTGCGGCAATACCATTCGCGGTGCCTTTGATGCGGTGCCGAGGGCCCAGATCGAAACGGCGCGCGCTTTCGGGATGAACCAGCGTCAGCTGTTCTGGCGCATCCTGTTGCCGCAGATGTGGATTTTCGCGCTGCCGGGACTGTCGAACATCTGGATGATCCTGACCAAGGCGACCCCGCTGCTGTTTCTTCTCGGTGTCGAGGATATCGTGTATTGGGCGCGCGAGCTTGGCAGCGCCAAGACACGTGCCTACAGCTTTCCGCATCCGAACTGGCAACTCTGGTATTTCATGGCGCTGCTGGTGTTCTATCTCGGCCTGACCCGTGTCAGCGAGATTGTTCTGGCGCGGCTGAACCGGCGGCTGAGCCATGGTCAGGCAACGCTTGCCGGCACGGGCAGAACGGCGGCCGGACGATGAGCTGCCTTGCCACCATTCAGGCCTATGGGCTGCGCGCAATCGGTATCGGTGAAAGGCTGTTGCCGAAGAGCGATTTTACCCTGTGCGAACAGGTTGTGCTGATCGGCAGCGGCATGATCTGGAATGTCTATTTCGGGGTGCTGGCGCTGGCCTTTGGTTTCTGGCTGGCGATGGCGGTTGCTGTCGGCAAGAATTCCGAAAACCCGCTGATCCGGATTCCGGCAAGCTGGTTCATCTTCCTGTTTCGCGGCTCACCCCTGTTCATCCAGTTCTTCCTTGCCTATCAGCTGTTCGTGCTGATGCCAAAGGTCGGATTGTCCCTTGATCTCGGCTTTATCGAGATCACCGCCGAAACCCGCTGGTTCACACGGGCCTGGCTTGGCGCGCTGATTGTGCTGTTCTTGAACACGGCTGCCTATACGGGCGAGATTTTCCACGGCGCGCTGCGGGCGGTGCCGGTCGGCGATGTCGAAGCCGCCGCCGCCTTTGGCATGAATGACTGGCAGATATTCTGGCGGATCATATGGCCGACGATGCTGCGGCTCGCCTGGCCGTCCTACACCAACGAGGCGATCTTCCTGTTCCACGCCACGACACTGGTTTTCTTTACCGGGTTCCCGGCCTGGCGACAGTCCGGGGACGCGCTGTATTATGCCAGCTATTTCGCTGAAAAGACCTTCAACCCGTTCATCGCCTATCCGATCGTGGCCGGCTATTTCATTGCGCTGACGCTGTGCATCATCGGGCTGTGGAGCGGTATCGAACGCTATCTGAACAGGCATCTGCCGCGCGAGCAGCGACGGCGCACCAGAATCAGGCTGCCGCTGATGCGATAGGCGCGCCGGAATCGGCACGCCTGGCTAGAATCGCTCCACCCACGGGCGAAGCTCGATCTCCCAGCCCCAGGCGCTGCGATGCTGGGCATGAAACTGCATATAGGCCTTTGCGATGGCATCGGGGTCCAGCATATTGTCGGTGCCGTCATCCTGCCGGTCCTCGCGTGCCGAGCTGATGCCGCCGTCAATCACGAAATGTCCGATATGGATGTTCTGCGGATGAAGTTCGCGCGCCAGCGACTGCGCCAGCCCGCGCAGCCCGAATTTGCCCATTGCGAAGACCGAGGAATTGGCGAATCCCTTTACCCCTGCCGAGGCACCGGTGAAAAAGATGCTTCCCGATCCGCGTTTCAGCATCCGCCGCGCCGCCTGCTGTGCAACCAGAAAGGCACCGAAACATGTCACCTCGATGGCCCGGCGGGTCTCTTCGGGGTCAAGCTCGGCAATCGGGCCGCGGACACGCGCCGACGGGTTGTAGACAACAAGATCCGGCGTGCCGATGCTGTCATCAAGCGTGGTGAACAGACGCGCCACATCCTCGATCGAACTGGCATCACACCGGTGCAGGGTGGCACCGGTTTCGGCGGCGACGGCGCTGGCACGGGCACCGTCACGCGCGGCAAGCGCCACCGTCATGCCGGCATCGCGGCATTGTCTGGCCAGGGCGGCGCTGAGTCCGGACCCGGCGCCGATGATGAGAGCGGATGATGACATGGCATGACCTTTCCATAAATTTTCGGGTCCATAAATTTTCGGGTCCATAAATTTTCGGGTCCATGATTTTTCGGGTCCATAATGATCGGGCCCATAATGATTGAGTCCATGATGGCGATTGACGGTTGATTTGCCCCGATGTGATAGAGCCTACATGAACCTTTCCGGCAGGCCCATTAAATGATCACCGTATGGGGATATGTGTCCTCGTCAAATGTGCAGGCGGCCAGGTAATGCTTTGCCGAATGTGGTGTCTTGCCGTCTGTGGCGGTGGGCCTACGCGGGATTCTGATGTCTCCGCCTGAGTTTTTGTTCGCGATGCAGTGAATACAGGCCGGTGACGATGATGATGACGGTGCCGATCGTGGTTGCGCGGTCCGGCAACTCGCCGAACATCAGCAACCCCAGCCCAATGGCCCAGGCCATGGCCGTATAGCGAAACGGCGCGACAAAGCCGATATCGCCGCTTCGGATCGCCATGACGCTGAACAGATAGCCGCCGATGATCGCAGTCGACGCGGCCCCGACAAGGGCCCATGACGGCCCTGCAACAGGCTGCCAGCTGACAAACGGCATCATCACCGCGCCAAATAACCCGATCGCAATGGCGGTCACCAGCGCGACGGGAAGCGACGGCACATCGGCCGACAGTCGCCTGGTAACGATCTCGCGCAGGGTGATGCAGCCGACAGCCGCCAGCGCCCAGACAGAATAGGATGAAAATCCGGCCATGCCGGGGCGGATGATGATCATCACCCCGACAAGCCCGACGCATATGGCCAGCCAGCGACGCCACCCCACAGCCTCGCCAAGGAACAGCGCCGCCGCCATCGTCACGGTCAGCGGAAGCGCCTGCAGAATGGCTGTCACATTGGCAAGCGGCATATGGGCCAGCGCCGTCAGAAAGCCGACCGTCGTGCCGACCTCGGCAAGGCCGCGGATTATCACAAGCCGCCAGTCACGCGCAGACAGGCTTGGTGCCAGCACGCCCTGTCGCCAGGCCATCGCGGCAAGCAGAGGGACCGTGATCAGGCCGCGAAGAAAGATCGCCTGATAGATCGTCATATCGGCAAACAGCGCCTTCATGACCCCGTCATTCAACACGAAAAAAAGCATGCTGAGCGCCATCAGAAAGGCGCCACGGTGATTGGCAGACAGCAGCATGATGCAACCGAGAACGACGTTTTTACCGGCATGACTATACAGGCTTTTCGTGGTGCTGCTATGCTGATCGTGCTGGCAGTTTCCAGCCTGTCCGGAGTATTGTGATTTGACCCAGCCAATTGTTGCGCGTGCGGTGCCACCAGTGTGGATTCTGGCGGTGGCAGTTTCCGGTGCGAATGTGGGAATTTCGCTGCTCTCGCCCGCCATTCCCGATCTGCGGGCCGATCTGATGGCTACCGGTGACGAGGCGCAGCTTGTGCTGTCCGGGTTTCTTGTCATGCTGGGACTTGGTCAGCTGGGGGCCGGCACGATTTCCGACAGTATCGGACGGCGGCCTGTCATGCTGTCCGGGGCCTTGCTGTTTCTGCTGACGGGGCTTGGCGCGATGTTTGCCCCCACTGTTGAAATTCTGATCGGGATGCGGGTGTTTCAGGGGCTTGGCGCGGCGGCGTGCCTGGTCATGGGGCGGGTGATCATCAGCGACAGCTATGAACGCGAGGAGGCTGGCAAACAGCTTTCGACCATCACCATGTTCCAGGCCGTGGTGCCGCTGCTTGGATTCGCATTTGGCGGCATGATCGCGGATCTTGTCGGCTGGCGCGGGGCGGTGGCGTTGATGGTGCTGTCGGCGGCGACAGTTCTGATCGGCGGGTTCCTGCTGGTCGGGGAAACACGGCTGCAACGCACCCCGCCGATGCCGCTGTCGCGTGTCCTCGGTTCCTATCTGACCTTGCTGATGACGCCGAAATTCATCACCAACGCCGGCTCATGTGCCGTACTGACCGCGGGCTTTTTCGCGATGGGTGGGTTCATGCCCTATCATTTCCAGCGCCTCGGCTCCAGCGCGTTCGAGTTTGGTCTGTATTTCAGCTTTACGGCGCTCGGCTATCTGACCGGCAACAACCTGAACAGGTATCTCGGGCCGCGTCTTGGCCTCGACCGCGCCGCCTTTGCCGGCAGCGTGCTGAGCTTTGCCGCCATGTCGGGCATACTGGTGGTGGCGGTAGCGGATGTGGCCATCCAGCCGGTCGTTTCGTTCTTTCTGTTTTTCTTCGGCATTGCAAACGGTCTGGTGATTGCGAATGCGATCATCAGTGCGGTGCGTGCCGCCGGTCCGCACAGCGGCGCGGCAACAGGTCTGTGCGGTGCCCTGCAGATGGGGGGAAGCGGGCTGCTTGGCAGCGTGATCATCGGCTTTGGCGGCGATGCCAACTTCCAGCTTGCGGTGTCCATCTGCTGGCTGATGGTGATGGTCGGACTCGTTTCGGCCTTTCTGGCGCTGGAGCGGCCCCTGCGCCGATGAGTCCGGAAGGTGAGTCCGGAAGGTGAGTCCGGGGGGATGTCGGCTGCCATTCAAGTTTTCGCATTGGCCGGGAAGTTTTCGCATTGGCCGGCTGATTATCCTGTTGCCATGAACAGTGTGGTTTGCTATTCACCCTCCCACGGTAGCGACAAAAGTACCTGGAAATCGCAAGACGGCACATCGTGGGGACGAAACCGCGCGACATGGCCGAATTTGTGCTGTTCAGGATGTGGCTAGCGATTTGTGAAACTCGTATTGGCACCACACCACCATGGCAAAGACATCGCCAGCGCAATTTGTAAGGCAGGTCCGCCAGGAAATCTCTCGTATTTCCTGGGCTTCTCGTCGCGAAACCGGGACCGCCACCATCACCGTCTTTGTGATGGCGACAATTGCCGCGATCTTCTTCCTGCTTGTTGATCTGGTGCTTTCGAACGTCGTCCAATTCGTGTTGGGGCTTGGCGGATAGGCCAGTTCCTTTCACTTGGGCGTTAGTAAGACGGAAGCGTTGGTCATGGCAAAACGTTGGTATGTCCTGCATGTTTTCTCCGGGTCGGAGAAAAAGGTGGCGCAATTGATCACCGAGCAGGCGGAAAGCAACGGTCTCGAGCACCAGATCGAAGAGGTCATGGTGCCCACCGAAGAGGTGGTCGAGATGCGTCGAGGCGTGCGCGTCCAGAGCGAGAAGAAATTCTTCCCCGGATATATCCTGGTCAAGATGGACCTTACCGACGAAGCCTGGCAGCTCGTCACCAGCCAGCCGCGTGTCACCGGGTTCCTCGGTGGCAAGGGCAAGCCGGTGCCGATCACCAATTCCGAGGCCGAGCGTCTGATCCATCAGGTCAGCGAAGGGGTGGAGCGGCCGCGCAGCACTGTCACATTCGACATTGGCGAGCAGGTCCGCGTTTCGGATGGTCCGTTTGCATCGTTCAACGGATTTGTCGAGGAAGCCGACGACGACAAGGCGCGCCTGAAGGTGACCGTGTCGATCTTTGGCCGATCGACACCTGTCGAGCTGGAATACAGCCAGGTCGAGAAGATTTAGCGTAATGCGGTGGCAACCGATCGCGAGACGGACCACCGGAATTTAAGGACAACACAAGATGGCAAAGAAAATCGAAGGCTACATCAAGCTGAACATTCCGGCCGGTGCGGCGAATCCGTCGCCACCTGTCGGCCCGGCACTGGGTCAGCGCGGTGTAAACATCATGGAATTCTGCAAGGCGTTCAATGCGGCGACCGACTCGCTGGAAAAGAACATGCCGATTCCGGTGGTGATCACTGTCTATCAGGACAAGTCGTTCACCTTCACCACCAAGACGGCACCGGTCAGCTTCTTCCTGAAGAAGGCGGCCGGTCTGAACAAGGGTGGTCAGGAGCCTGGCCGGTCTGTTGCCGGCAAGGTGACCGAAGCGCAGGTGCGCGAGATCGCCGAGCAGAAAATGGGTGACATGAATGCCGTCGATGTTGATGGCGCAATGGCCATGGTTCGCGGGTCCGCCCGTGCGATGGGCCTTGACGTGGTGGAGGGCTGATCGATGGCCAAGCAGAGCAAGCGCAAGCAGGCGGCCCTGGCCGCAGTCGATCGCGAGCGGACCTATCCGCTGGCCGAGGCAGTTTCACTGGTGAAGGCGAATGCCGCCGCCTCGAAATTCGATGAAACCATCGAAATCGCGATGAATCTCGGGGTTGACCCGCGTCACGCCGACCAGATGGTCCGCGGCGTCGTGGCAATGCCGAACGGCACTGGCAAGACCATGCGGGTGGCCGTATTTGCCCGTGACGCCAAGGCCGACGAGGCCAGGGAAGCCGGTGCTGATCTGGTCGGTGCCGAAGAGCTGGCCGAGGCCATTCAGGGTGGCGAGTCGAATTTCGACCGGGTTATCGCATCGCCGGACATGATGGGCGTTGTCGGCCGTCTTGGTAAGGTTCTTGGCCCGCGTGGCCTGATGCCGAACCCGAAGCTTGGCACCGTGACACCGGATATCGGTGCCGCGGTCAAGGCTGCAAAGGCTGGCGAAGTCCAGTATCGCGCCGAAAAGGCTGGTATCGTCCATGCCGGTATCGGCAAGGCGAGCTTTGACGAAGCCAAGATCCTGGAAAACGCTGCCGCCTTTATCGACGCGGTCCGCAAGTCGCGGCCATCGGGTGCCAAGGGCACATATGTCCGCAAGATCACACTCAGCTCGACGATGGGTGTTGGCGTAGCGGTCGAAGACGTCGCCTAGGGCGATCTAAACGAAATTCTCCGGCGTTTCGGCGCCGGTGAAAGGGGTGGTGGTTTTGGCCGCCGCCCCGCACCTGTCCAAGACTGCAGGTGTCGCCGGTCACGGCGGCTTAATGTCCTGCAATAGACGGGAGCAAGAGCAGATTTCTGCTTGAACTTCTCGATGGGCAGGCCAGCGAACCGGCATATCGCCGGTTCTTGTTTGCAACCGGGGCAGCGGCAGTGCCGCATCGCCCCATGAAAGAGCGGAGACGATCGGTGAACAGACAAGAAAAAGCCGAACTGATCGAAACGCTGCAATCCACCCTGAATGCGTCGACAACAATTGTTGTTACCCATCAGGTTGGGATGACCGTTGCAGAGAGCAGCGACCTGCGTGGAAAGATGCGGGAAGCTGGTGCTGGCTTCAAGGTAACCAAGAACAGGATTGCCAAGCTGGCTCTCAAAGGCACGCGCTATGAGGAGCTTGAGGGGCTGTTTACCGGACCGACCGCCATTGGCACGTCGGAAGACCCGGTTGCGGCCGCAAAAGCGCTCGTGGATTATGCCAAGGGCAACAACAAATTGACCATCATCGGCGGCAGCATGGACGGGAAAATCCTGGACAAGGCTGGCGTCGAGGCTCTGGCCAAGATGCCGTCCCTTGACGAATTGCGTGGCAAGCTTGTCGGGCTTCTACAAGCTCCGGCAGCCAAGATTGCCCGTGTTACCCAGGCTCCGGCCGGCAAGGTGGCACGTGTGATCAAGGCACGTTCAGACCAATTGCAGCAGGGCTAACAGGCCCGATCAGACGTTCAAGCCTAATGGAGTAAATCATGGCTGATATCGAAAAAATCGCAGAAGAACTTTCCAACCTGACCGTTCTGGAAGCTGCCGAGCTGGCAACGCTTCTGGAAGACAAGTGGGGCGTATCCGCCGCTGCGGCACCTGTCGCAATGGCAATGCCTGCTGGTGGCGGTGATGCCGGTGGCGCTGCTGAAGAGAAGAGCGAGTTTGACGTTATTCTCACCGCAGCAGGTTCATCCAAGATCAATGTGATCAAGGAAGTCCGTGCCATCACCTCGCTTGGTCTGAAAGAAGCCAAGGACCTCGTCGAAGGTGCGCCAAAGGCCGTCAAGGAAGGCGTATCCAAGGAAGAGGCCGAGGAAATCAAGGGCAAGCTTGAAGAAGCTGGCGCAACCGTCGAAGTCAAGTAACGCGACGGTGGCGGCGATTTCGCTTGCCGAATCAAACCTGCTTGCACCGGGCGGATTTTCCGTCCGGTGCAAGGCCGTTTATCACCCAAAGCTTTCGGCCGCTGTGGCCAGCCAGGGTAAAAGACCAGACAGGCATTCTCTAACAGCCTGTTTTCGAAACAAAATTTGACGAGGTACTCAGATGGCATCGCATGTAAGCACTCTCGATAGTCGGCGCCGGGTTCGCCGGACTTTCGGCCAGCTGGCGGAAGTCACGCCCATGCCAAACCTTATCGACGTGCAGCGCTCGAGTTATGACACCTTTCTGCAGATGGGCATTGCCGTCAGCGATCGGGGTGATCATGGCCTGCAGGAAACCTTCAGTTCGATCTTTCCGATCGAGGATTTCGCAGGGCGCGCCAAGCTTGAATTCGTATCCTACGATCTCGAGCAGCCGAAATATGATGTCGAGGAGTGCCAGCAGCGTGGTCTGACCTACGCTTCGTCGCTCAAGGTCACGCTTCGTCTGGAAGTGTGGGAAGAGGATGAAGTGACCGGTGCGCGGTCGATCCGCGACATCAAGGAACAGGACGTCTATATGGGCGACATGCCTCTGATGACGTCGAACGGTACCTTCATCGTGAACGGGACCGAGCGTGTCATCGTCTCGCAGATGCACCGCTCGCCCGGTGTGTTCTTCGACCATGACCGCGGCAAGACGCATGCGTCGGGCAAGCTTCTGTTCGCGGCCCGCGTCATTCCCTATCGTGGCTCATGGCTTGATTTCGAGTTCGACGCCAAGGACATCCTGAATGTCCGTATCGACCGCAAGCGCAAGCTGCCTGTCACCACATTCCTGATGGCGCTGCCGAATGATGCTTCGCTCGGCTATCTCGATGCCTGTGCCGACAGTGGCGAGGATGTTGATCCGGCCCGTCTTGTCGGGATGAGCCGTGACGAAATTCTGAACGAATTCTACACCGCTGTGTCCTATCTTCGGGATGGCGATGGCTGGTCATATGCGTTCGAGGCCGATTCGCTGAAGGGCAGCAAGCTTGTCCGCGATCTGATTGACGCCAAGACACGCAAGGTTCTGGCGCCTGCCGGCACCAAGATGACCCCGCGCTCGCTTCGCAAGCTGTCGGAGGCCGGTGTTGATCGCGTGTTCGTTCCCGATGAGGATCTGGTTGGCCGGTTCCTGGCCGAGGATTTTGTCGACATGAAAACCGGCGAAGTGATTGCCGAGGCCGGCGACGAGATCACCGAAGACATGCTGAAACAGATGGCTGATGAGGGCGAAAGCGAGATCAGCGTTCTGTTCATCGACAATGTGAATTTTGGTCCGCATCTTCGCAATACGCTTGCCGCCGACCGCAACAACAGCCGTGAAGAGGCGCTTGTCGACATCTATCGTGTCATGCGTCCGGGCGAGCCGCCAACACTGGAAAGTGCGCATGCGCTGTTTGACGGCCTGTTTTTCAATTCCGACCGCTATGACCTGTCATCGGTTGGCCGGGTGAAGATGAATTCGCGTCTTGACCAGGAAACCGAGGATACGCTTCGGGTTCTTCGCAAGCAGGACGTGCTGGCCATCCTGCGGGTTCTGATCGGGCTCAAGGACGGTCGTGGCGAAGTCGACGACATCGATCACCTTGGCAACCGCCGTGTCCGGTCGGTTGGCGAATTGATGGAAAACCAGTACCGCGTCGGTCTGCTTCGCATGGAGCGCGCCATTCGCGAACGCATGGGGTCGGTTGAAATCGACACCGTGATGCCGGCTGATCTGATCAATGCCAAGCCCGCCGCGGCGGCGGTTCGCGAATTCTTCGGCTCATCGCAGCTGTCGCAGTTCATGGACCAGACAAACCCGCTGTCGGAAATCACCCACAAGCGCCGTGTTTCGGCACTTGGGCCGGGTGGTCTGACCCGTGAACGCGCGGGCTTCGAGGTGCGCGACGTTCACCCGACCCATTATGGCCGTATCTGCCCGATTGAAACGCCGGAAGGCCCGAATATCGGTCTGATCAACTCGCTGGCGACATTCGCCAAGATCAACCGCTACGGCTTCATCGAGACACCCTATCGCAAGGTTGTCGACGGCAAGGTCACCAACGAGGTGCGCTATATCTCGGCGATGGAAGAAGGTCGTTACACCATTGCCCAGGCAAATGCCGAACTGGACAAGAACGGCAAGTTTGTCGGTGAACTGATCCCGATCCGCCGCGCCGGCGATATCGGTCTGGCACGCCCGACCGACATTGAACTGATGGACGTGTCGCCAAAGCAGCTGGTTTCGGTTGCCGCGGCGCTGATCCCGTTCCTCGAGAATGACGACGCCAACCGCGCCCTGATGGGATCGAACATGCAGCGCCAGGCGGTGCCGCTTGTGCGTGCCGAGGCGCCGATTGTCGGCACCGGCATGGAAAGCCGTGTTGCCCGCGATTCCGGTGTGACCATCGTGGCCCGCCGCGCCGGCGTGATCGACCAGGTCGATGCCACCAGAATCGTGGTGCGGGCGTCGGAAGAAAGCGCCGATGATGTATCGCCGGTCGATATCTATTCGCTGCTGAAATTCCAGCGTTCCAACCAGAACACGACTGTCAACCAGCGCCCGCTGGTCAAGGTCGGCGATGTCGTTCGCAGTGGTGATATCATTGCCGACGGCCCCTCGACCGAGGATGGCGAGCTGGCCCTTGGCCGTAACGTGCTTGTCGCCTTCATGCCGTGGAACGGCTACAATTTCGAGGATTCCATCCTGATTTCCGAGCGCGTTGTCCGTGATGATGTCTTCACCTCGATCCATATCGAGGAATATGAAGTCATGGCGCGTGACACCAAGCTTGGTCAGGAGGAAATCACGCGCGACATCCCGAATGTCGGTGAAGAAGCGCTGAAGAACCTCGACGAGGCCGGCATTGTCTATGTCGGTGCCGAAGTGGGCCCCGGCGACATTCTCGTCGGCAAGGTGACGCCGAAAGGCGAATCCCCGATGACGCCGGAAGAAAAGCTGCTGCGGGCGATCTTTGGCGAAAAGGCCTCGGATGTCCGTGATACCTCGCTGAAGCTGCCGCCCGGTGGGTCCGGCACGATCGTCGAGGTGCGGGTCTTCTCGCGCCGCGGGGTTGAAAAGGATGAACGTGCGCTGGCCATCGACCGTGCCGAGATTGATCGTCTTGGCAAGGACCGCGATGACGAGCGGCTGATTCTCGAGCGTGGTTTCCACGGCCGGATGTCGGAACTTCTGGATGGCCAGACGGTGGCGTCCGGTCCGAAGGGGGTCAAGGCCGGCACCAAGCTGACGGCGGCCAGCCTTGAAGAGATGCCGCGTTCGCAATGGCAGCAGATTTCGGTCAAGGACGACAAGGTCCAGAAGCTGGTCGAAGCCCAGATTGCCAATTTCGAGAGCGCCATTCAGGAACTCCAGGCACGCTTCAACGACAAGGTCGACAAGCTTCAGGCCGGCGACGAGCTGCTGCCTGGCGTGATGAAGATGGTCAAGGTGTTTGTGGCCGTGAAGCGCAAGCTTCAGCCCGGCGACAAGATGGCCGGTCGTCACGGCAACAAGGGTGTCATCTCGCGGATCGTTCCGGCCGAGGATATGCCCTATCTTGAAGACGGCACCCCGATGGACATCGTCCTGAACCCGCTTGGCGTTCCCTCGCGGATGAATGTGGGACAGATCCTCGAGACGCATCTTGGCTGGGCGGCACGTGGTCTTGGCAAGCAGATTGGCAAGGCCGCCGAAGCGGCCCGCGCCAAGAATGACACCAAGGCGCTTCGCAAGTCGCTTGGCGAAATCTACAGTGCCGAACAGTTCAAGTCCGAGCTTGAAGTGATGGATGATTCCCAGATCATCGAGCAGGGTGAACTTCTTGGTCGCGGCGTGCCGATGGGCACTCCGGTTTTCGACGGCGCCCGCGAGGCCGATGTCATCTCGCTTCTCGAGAAGGCAGGGCTGAGCAAAACCGGCCAGGAAATCCTGACCGATGGACGCACCGGCGAGCAGTTCGACCGACCTGTCACGGTAGGCTATATCTACATGCTGAAGCTGCACCATCTTGTCGACGACAAGATTCACGCACGCTCGATCGGCCCATACTCGCTTGTTACCCAGCAGCCGCTTGGTGGTAAGGCGCAGTTTGGTGGTCAGCGCTTCGGCGAGATGGAGGTATGGGCACTCGAGGCCTATGGCGCTGCCTATACGCTGCAGGAAATGCTGACTGTGAAATCGGATGACGTGTCGGGACGGACAAAGGTCTATGAGGCCATCGTCCGCGGTGACGATGATTTCGAGTCCGGTATACCGGAATCCTTCAATGTTCTGGTCAAGGAACTTCGTTCGCTTGGACTGAATGTTGATCTTCACGAAGCCGAATATTGATCACGTCCGATACCGGACAGGATGACACCAACTTCCGTTGGGAGAGAACCAGATGAACGACTTGATGAACCCTTTCGGGCAAAACCAGGGCCCTCAAAGCTTTGACAAGATCCGTATTTCGATAGCGTCCCCGGAGCGTATCCGCTCCTGGTCGTTTGGCGAGATCAAAAAGCCCGAAACCATCAACTACCGTACCTTCAAGCCGGAAAAGGACGGGCTGTTCTGCGCCCGGATCTTTGGCCCTGTCCGCGATTATGAATGCCTGTGCGGCAAGTACAAGCGGATGAAGTATCGCGGTATCATCTGCGAGAAATGCGGTGTCGAGGTGACGCTGTCGAAGGTTCGTCGCGAGCGTATGGGCCATATCGAGCTGGCGTCGCCTGTCGCGCATATCTGGTTCCTGAAATCACTGCCAAGCCGGATCGGTCTTCTTGTCGACATGACATTGAAGGATCTCGAGCGTGTGCTGTATTTCGAGAATTTCGTCGTTATCGAACCGGGCCTGACATCGCTGACCAAGGGGCAGTTGCTGTCGGAAGAGGAATTCTACGACGCCCAGGACGAGTTCGGCGATGATGCCTTTGAGGCCAGCATTGGCGCCGAGGCGATCAAGAAGGTTCTCGAAGCCATGGATATGGACGAGGAACGCGTCAAGATCCGTGAAGAGCTTGCCGAAACAGGTTCCGAAGCCAAGCGCAAGAAGCTGGTCAAGCGCCTGAAGCTTGTGGACTCCTTCCGCGAGTCCGGGTGTCGTCCGGAATGGATGATCCTTGATGTGATCCCGGTCATCCCGCCCGAGCTGCGCCCGCTGGTGCCGCTTGATGGTGGCCGTTTCGCGACGTCGGACCTGAACGACCTCTATCGTCGTGTGATCAACCGGAACAACCGCCTGAAGCGCCTGATCGAGCTTCGCGCGCCCGACATCATCGTGCGCAACGAAAAGCGGATGCTCCAGGAATCGGTCGATGCGCTGTTCGACAATGGCCGTCGCGGCCGTGTGATCAGCGGCGTCAACAAGCGTCCTCTGAAATCACTGTCCGACATGCTGAAGGGCAAGCAGGGCCGTTTCCGGCAGAACCTGCTTGGCAAGCGTGTCGATTATTCCGGTCGTTCGGTGATTGTTGTCGGTCCTGAACTGAAGCTTCACCAGTGTGGTCTGCCAAAGAAGATGGCGCTGGAGCTGTTCAAGCCGTTCATCTATTCCAAGCTGGAACTCTATTCGATGGCCAGCACGGTGAAGATGGCCAAGCGGATGGTTGAAAAGGAACGTCCCGAAGTGTGGGACATTCTTGAAGAGGTGATCCGCGAACACCCGGTCATGCTGAACCGGGCGCCGACCCTGCACCGTCTTGGCATCCAGGCGTTCGAGCCGGTGCTTGTCGAGGGCAAGGCGATCCAGCTTCACCCGCTTGTCTGTACCGCGTTCAACGCCGACTTCGATGGTGACCAGATGGCCGTTCACGTGCCGCTGTCGCTCGAAGCGCAGCTTGAGGCACGGGTACTGATGATGTCGACCAACAACATCCTCAGCCCGGCCAACGGCAAGCCGATTATCGTGCCGTCGCAGGATATCATTCTCGGTCTCTACTACATGTCGCTGGAGCGCGAGAACGAAAAGGGCGAAGGCATGGTCTTTGCCAACATTCAGGAAATCCTGCTGGCACTCGGCAACGGGTCGGTCAGCCTGCATGCCAGGATCAAGGCACGTGTCGCGACGCGTGACGAGAATGGCGAGCGCGTGATCCGCGTGATCGAAACAACACCCGGCAGGGCGCAGTTGGCGGATCTTCTTCCCGACAACCCCAGCTGTTCGTTCGATCTTGTGAACAAGCTGATGACCAAGAAGCAGGTCAGTGACGTGATCGACCATGTCTATCGCCACTGCGGCCAGAAGGACACGGTCATTTTCTGTGACCGCCTGATGACCCTTGGTTTCGGACAGGCCTGCAATGCCGGCATTTCCTTTGGCATTGCCGATCTGACGACGCCTGATCTGAAGGAAAAATACGTCAACGAGGCCGAGGCCCAGGTCAAGACCTTCGAACAGCAATATCTCGATGGTCTGATCACCCAGGGTGAAAAATACAACAAGGTTGTCGATGTGTGGTCGCGCTGTTCCGATCTTGTCGCCGACGAGATGATGAAGGGCATTTCCACCATCAAGGAAGGCGAGCCGATCAACTCTGTCTGGATGATGGCGCATTCCGGTGCGCGTGGTTCGGCAGCGCAGATCAAGCAGCTTGCCGGGATGCGGGGCCTGATGGCCAAGCCGTCCGGCGAGATCATCGAGACGCCGATTATTTCGTCCTTCAAGGAAGGGTTGAATGTTCTTGAATATTTCAACTCGACCCACGGTGCGCGTAAAGGTCTTGCCGATACCGCGCTGAAGACGGCGAACTCCGGCTATCTGACACGCCGGCTTGTCGATGTGGCACAGGACTGTATCGTCAATATCGAGGATTGCGGGACCAGCAATGGCCTGACCGTCCGTGCCGTGATGAATGGCAGTGATGTTGTCGACAGCCTCTATGACCGCATCCTGGGCCGGATCATGGCCGAGGATATGGTCGATATCGCAACCGGCGAAGTGATTGTGAAGGCTGGCGAGATGGTCACCGAAGAGCATGCCGACCGCATCGAGGAGGCCGGTGTCGATCAGGCGCTGATTCGCTCTGCCCTGCTTTGCGAGGCGCAGACCGGTATCTGCGGTCAGTGCTATGGCCGTGATCTGGCACGCGGCACGTCGGTGAATATCGGCGAGGCTGTCGGTGTGATCGCTGCCCAGTCGATCGGTGAGCCTGGCACCCAGCTGACAATGCGGACCTTCCACGTTGGTGGTGCGGCGCAGCGTGGTGCCGAGCAATCCAACATTGAGGCTGCCATCGGCGGTAAGGTGAAACTCGAGAACGAGGCGCTTGTCACGGATCGCGAGGGAAGCAAGATCGTGATGAGCCGTAACACCGAGCTGCTGCTTCTTGACGAACAGGGGCGCGAGCGTGAACGCCATCGTCTGCCATATGGCGGCAAGCTGTTTGTGAAGGCCGGTCAGGAAGTGGCCGCAGGCGCGGTGCTGATCGAATGGGATCCGTATACCATGCCGATCATTGCCGAACTGCCGGGTACGGCCAATTATGTCGACCTGACGGAAGGCATTTCGGTTCGTGAGGTCACCGACGACGCGACGGGTATTTCCAGCCGTGAGGTCATCGACTGGAAGGCATCTGCCGGTGGCGCCAATCTGCGGCCGCGAATCACGCTGCGTGATGACAAGGGCGAGGTGCTGACACTGACCAATGGTCTTGAGGCACGCTATTTCATGTCGGCCGGGGCGATTCTCTCGGTTGAAAATGGCGCGGCGATCCAGGCCGGTGACGTTCTGGCGCGTATTCCCCGCGAATCGTCAAAGACACGTGACATTACCGGTGGTCTGCCACGGGTGGCGGAATTGTTCGAGGCCCGCAAGCCGAAGGATTTTGCCGTCATCGCCGAGGCCGAGGGCCGGGTCGAATTCGCCAATGACTACAAAGCCAAGCGGCGGATTCGCGTTGTCCCGGTCGAGGGTGACGGCGAACCGGTCGAATATCTGCTTCCAAAGGGTCGCCAGCTGGCGGTCAATGAGGGCGATGTGGTCCGCAAGGGCGATCTGCTTCTTGATGGCAGCCCGGTTCCGCACGACATTCTGGCGATTCTGGGTGTCGAGGAGCTGGCCGCCTATCTGGTAAAGGAAATCCAGGACGTCTATCGGCTTCAGGGTGTGAAGATCAATGACAAGCACATCGAGGTGATTGTTCGCCAGATGCTGCAGAAGGTTGAAGTCACCGATGCCGGCGACAGCACCTATCTGAATGGCGAGCAGGTCGACCGAGAGGAGTTTGCCACCTCGAATGCGGCGCTTGAGGCTGAAGGGCTGCGCCCGGCGGTTGCCCATCCTGTGCTTCTCGGGATCACCAAGGCGTCTCTGCAGACCCGCTCGTTCATCTCTGCCGCGTCGTTCCAGGAGACAACAAGGGTTCTTACCGAGGCATCGGTAAGCGGTCGCCAGGATACGCTCGACGGTCTGAAGGAGAATGTCATCGTCGGTCGCCTGATTCCGGCAGGAACAGGCTCGGTGATGAAGCGTCTTCGCAGCATCGCCGCTGACCGTGACCGTGTCATCATGGAAGAAAGGGCGGCGGCAACCCCGGCGCTCGAAGCCATCGAGGCAGAGTCCGGTGACGGATTCGGCGAGGTTGCCGAAGGGGCCCAGAGCGAGGTCTGACAACGAAAAACGGGCCGGCACAGGTCGGCCCGGAAAAATTCGGTGAAACTGGCGGCAGCGGGCAAAAACCGCTTGACCCGCCAGCATCACTGACATAGGTTCCGCACACCTTTTGATGCAGGTGGTGGTCCACCCCGGCGCAGACGCCGCGGTCGGGCTAGACGCTGCACCAGTATAAAGGTGACGAAAACAGTCCCATCTGGGTGCTGAAATTAGGGGGGTCTTCCCGATGAGATAGGGAAGTCCAGCCCTGATGCACGTTCAGTGCATTTTTTTGGTTGAGATGAAAAAGGGGCAGCAATGCCAACCATTAACCAGCTGATCCGGCATGGACGCAGACGTCCTGTCGCTCGTACGAAGGTCCCTGCGATGGAAGCATGCCCGCAAAAGCGCGGCGTGTGTACGCGGGTTTACACAACCACACCGAAGAAGCCGAACTCGGCCCTGCGGAAGGTCGCCCGTGTGCGCCTGACAAACGGGTTTGAGGTGTCGAGCTACATTCCGGGTGAAGGCCACAACCTTCAGGAACACTCCGTGGTCCTGATTCGCGGTGGTCGCGTGAAAGACCTTCCCGGTGTTCGCTATCACATTATTCGCGGAACGCTTGACACCCAGGGTGTCTCCGACCGCCGTCAGCGTCGTTCGAAATACGGCGCCAAGCGTCCTAAGTAAGCAAGAGGCCGAGATGTCACGTCGTCACCGCGCTGAAAAACGTCCCGTACTTCCCGATGCGAAGTTCAAGGACAAGGTTGTTTCAAAATTCATGTCCTGCCTGATGTATGACGGCAAGCGCTCGGTCGCCGAGCGCATTGTCTATGGTGCGTTCGACCGCATCGAGTCGAAGTCCGGCAGCGAGCCTGTGAAGGTATTCCACGATGCGCTGGAAAACGTACGGCCGCATCTTGAGGTCCGGTCCCGCCGCGTTGGTGGTGCTACCTATCAGGTTCCCGTCGAGGTTCGCGCAGAGCGGGCGCAGGCGCTTGCCATTCGCTGGCTGATCGACAGCTCGCGCAAGCGTGGCGAGACCACCATGGTTGAGCGTCTTTCGTCGGAACTGATGGATGCCGCCAACAACCGTGGCAATGCCGTGAAGAAGCGTGAAGACACGCACAAGATGGCCGAAGCCAACCGCGCCTTTTCGCATTACCGCTGGTAAAGACCCGGCAGGAGATCCAGGACATGGCAAGAGACTATACGCTAGATCGTTACCGTAATTTCGGCATCATGGCCCATATCGATGCCGGCAAGACGACCGCCACCGAGCGGATTCTCTATTACACCGGCCGGTCGCACAAGATCGGCGAAGTGCATGACGGCAATGCCACCATGGACTGGATGGAGCAGGAGCAGGAGCGTGGTATCACCATCACCTCTGCTGCGACGACCTGTTTCTGGTTCCGGACAAATGACGGCGACACGCCGACCGGTGAATTCGGTACCGATTCAGAAGCTGCGAAATTCCGCTTCAACATCATCGACACGCCTGGCCACGTCGACTTCACAATCGAGGTCGAGCGTTCGCTGGCTGTTCTTGACGGCGCGGTTTGCGTTCTTGATGCCAATGCCGGTGTCGAGCCGCAGACTGAGACCGTATGGCGCCAGGCCGACCGGTATTCCGTGCCGCGCGTTGTCTTTGTCAACAAGATGGACAAGATCGGCGCCGACTTCTTCAACTGCGTTGACATGATCCGCGATCGCACCGGAGCCGTTCCGGCCCCGATCCAGATGCCGATCGGTGCCGAGAATGAGTTTGCCGGCATTGTCGATCTGATCGAGATGAAGGAATGGGTCTGGAATTCCGAGGATCTTGGCGCAAGCTGGACCGTTCAGGATATCCGCGCCGAGCTTGCCGACAAGGCTGCCGACATGCGCGCCACGCTGATCGAACTTGCCGTCGAGCAGGACGATGTTGCGATGGAAGCCTTCCTTGAGGGCGAGGAGCCGGATGAAGCAACCCTTCGCCGGCTTATCCGTCTTGGCACCCTGAACATGTCGTTTGTGCCTGTTCTGTGTGGCTCGGCGTTCAAAAACAAGGGCGTGCAGCCGCTTCTGAACGCGGTGATCGACTATCTGCCCGGCCCGCTTGACGTGCCTGCCTATACCGGCTTTGCACCGGGCGACGCGACAGAAACCCGTAACATCGAGCGTAAGGCCGATGATGCGGATCCGCTGTCCGGTCTGGCCTTCAAGATCATGAACGATCCGTTTGTGGGGTCGCTGACCTTCCTGCGGATCTATTCCGGCAGCCTGAAGAAGGGCGACAGCATCCTGAACTCGACCAAGGGCAAGAAAGAGCGCGTTGGCCGGATGATGATGATGCATTCGAACAACCGTGAAGAGATCGAAGAGGCATTCGCCGGCGATATCGTGGCGCTTGCCGGGATGAAGGAAACAACGACCGGTGACACCATGTGTGATGTTGCAAAGCCGGTTGTTCTCGAAACAATGACCTTCCCCGATCCGGTTATCGAAATTGCGATTGAGCCGAAGTCGAAGAATGACCAGGAAAAGATGTCGACAGGTCTGCAGCGTCTTGCTGCGGAGGATCCGTCCTTCCAGGTCAGCTCTGATCCGGAGTCCGGCCAGACAATCATGCGCGGCATGGGTGAACTCCACCTCGACATTCTTGTCGACCGCCTGAAGCGTGAATTCAAGGTCGAGGCCAATATCGGCGCACCGCAGGTTGCCTATCGCGAGACCATCACCCGCGAAGCCGAAATCGATTACACTCACAAGAAGCAGTCCGGTGGTTCCGGCCAGTTCGCGCGCGTGAAGCTGATCTTCCGGCCGCTTGCTGAAGGTGGATACAACTTCACCAACTCGGTCGTCGGTGGTTCGGTACCTCGTGAATATGTGCCAGGCGTTGAAAAGGGTCTGGAGCAGGCCAAGGACACCGGCAGCATTGCAGGCTTCCCGGTCATCGACTTCGAGGTCGAGCTGGTCGACGGCGCCAGCCATGATGTTGACTCGTCGGTTCTCGCGTTCGAAATTGCGGCCCGTGCTGCATTCCGCGAGGCCATGCAGAAGGCGTCACCGAAGCTTCTTGAGCCGGTGATGAAGGTCGAGGTGCTGACACCTGAGGAATATATGGGTGACATCATCGGCGACCTGAACAGCCGCCGTGGCAATGTCGGGGGTATGGACCAGCGTGGTAACGCCCGCGCCATCGACGCGATGGTGCCGCTTGCCAACATGTTTGGTTACATCAACACACTGCGCTCGATGAGCCAGGGCCGTGCCCAGTATTCGATGCAGTTTGACCATTATGAACAGGTTCCGCAGGCCGTGGCTGATGAAGTCCGCGCCAAGATGGCCTGAACACGTTAGATAGACAGACAGGAGACCGTAAGGATGTCCAAGGAGAAGTTTGATCGTTCCAAGCCTCATGTGAACATTGGCACGATTGGCCATGTTGACCATGGCAAGACGACGCTGACGGCGGCGATTACGAAGGTTATGGCTGAGGCAGGCGGCGCTGAGTTTCAGGCCTATGATCAGATTGACAAGGCACCTGAGGAGCGTGCCCGCGGGATCACGATTTCGACGGCCCATGTCGAGTATGAGACGGAGAACCGTCACTATGCGCATGTGGATTGTCCCGGTCACGCCGATTATGTGAAGAACATGATCACGGGTGCGGCGCAGATGGATGGCGCGATTCTGGTTGTGTCGGCGGCTGACGGCCCGATGCCGCAGACCCGCGAGCATATTCTTCTGGCGCGCCAGGTTGGTGTTCCGGCGCTGTGCGTATTCATGAACAAGGTCGACCAGGTTGACGATGAGGAGCTTCTGGAGCTTGTGGAGATGGAGATCCGCGAGCTGCTGTCGAGCTATGAGTTTCCCGGCGACGACATTCCGATTGTGAAGGGGTCTGCGCTGGCGGCTCTTGAGGATGGTGATGCGGCGATTGGTGCGGATGCGATCCGCGAGCTGATGGCGGCAGTTGACGATTACATTCCGCAGCCCGAGCGTCCGAAGGACCAGCCGTTCCTGATGCCGATCGAGGATGTGTTCTCGATTTCGGGTCGTGGCACGGTTGTGACGGGTCGTATCGAGCGCGGCATTGTGAATGTTGGTGAAGAGATCGAGATTGTGGGTCTGAAGGACACCACGAAGACGACCTGCACGGGTGTTGAGATGTTCCGCAAGCTTCTGGACCAGGGCGAGGCCGGCGACAATGTCGGTGTTCTGCTTCGCGGCACGAAGCGTGAGGATGTCGAGCGCGGCCAGGTTCTGTCGGCACCGGGTTCGATCACGCCGCATACCGAGTTCAAGTGCGAGGCCTATGTTCTGACGAAGGAAGAGGGTGGTCGTCATACGCCGTTCTTCTCGAACTATCGCCCGCAATTCTACTTCCGGACGACGGATGTGACCGGTTCGGTCGAGCTGCCGTCGGGCACCGAGATGGTGATGCCTGGCGACAATATCGCGATGACGGTCACGCTGATCGCGCCGATCGCGATGGATGAAGGTCTTCGCTTCGCCATCCGTGAAGGCGGTCGTACCGTCGGTGCAGGCGTCGTCGCCTCAATCGTAAAGTAGGCAGGGTTATATGGAGAGGGGCGTTCGGCGCCCCTCTTTATTGCAGTTTATAAGGGAAAGCAGTCATGGAAACCCAGAACATCCGTATCCGGCTGAAGGCGTTCGATCATCGTATCCTCGACCAGTCGACGAACGAGATCGTCAACACGGCCAAGCGTACCGGTGCAGAAGTCCGGGGCCCCATCCCGCTGCCGACCAACATCCGGCGCATGACGGTGCTGCGTTCGCCGCACATCGACAAGAAAAGCCGGGAACAGTTCGAAATGCGGACGCACAAGCGTCTGCTGGATATCGTTGATCCGACTCCGCAGACGGTGGACGCGCTGATGAAGCTCGATCTCGCCGCCGGCGTTGATGTCGAGATCAAGCTGTAGGAAGGGGCAGGGCCAATGCGTAGCGGAGTTATTGCCCGCAAGCTGGGCATGACACGGGTCTTCAACGAAGCCGGTCGTCACGTTCCGGTAACGGTTTTGAAGATGGACGATGTCCAGGTTGTTTCGGTTCGTACCGGCGAGCGCGACGGCTATTCGGCCGTGCAGCTTGGCGCGGGTGCGGCCAAGGCCAAGAATGTATCGAAGGCGATGCGCGGTCACTTTGCCAAGGCCAATGTTCTGCCGAAGTCGAAGGTTGCCGAATTCCGGGTTGCCGAGGATGCCGTCATCGAGGTTGGTGCCACGCTGGCGCCAAGCCACTTTGTCGCCGGCCAGAAGGTCGATGTCGTTGGTACCACCCAGGGTAAGGGCTTTGCCGGCGCCATGAAGCGTCACAATTTTGGCGGTCTTCGTGCGTCGCACGGTGTGTCGATTTCGCACCGCTCGCATGGTTCAACCGGCCAGTGTCAGGAACCCGGCAAGGTGTTCAAGGGCAAGAAGATGGCCGGCCATATGGGTGCGACACGCAACACCACACAGAATATCGAGGTTGTTGCTGTTGACGATGAAGAGGGCGTGGTCCTGCTTCAGGGTGCCGTTCCCGGTCCAAAGGGCGGCTGGGTGCTGATCAGCGATGCTGTGAAAGTGGCGCTTCCGGAAGGCGTGCCGTTCCCGGCCGGTCTGGTGTCCGATGCTGCAGCTGCGGCACCGGCGGGCGATGAGGCCCCGGCAGAAGAAGCAGCCGCCGATGAGACAGTTGCCGATGAGGCCGTGTCTGAGGCTGAGGCTGAGGCGGAAGCACCGGCTGATGATGCCGCTGCGGATGAGGGTAAGAACGATGAAAGTTAAGGTGACAACGCTGGACAGCAAGGCAGCGGGTGACATCACGCTGGCTGACGAGGTGTTCGGGATCAACCCGCGTGCCGATATCGTCGCCCGCGTCGTCAACTGGCAGCTTGCCAAGCGCCGCGCCGGCACTCACAAGGTCAAGAGCCGCGGTGAAATCACCCGGACGACCGCCAAGATGTACCGCCAGAAGGGCACAGGTCGTGCGCGTCATGGTGCGGCATCGGTTGTGCAGTTCCGTGGTGGTGGGGTGGTTCATGGCCCGGTTGTCCGCGAGCATGGGCATTCGCTGCCGAAGAAGGTTCGCCAGCTTGGTCTGAAGTCGGCGCTGTCTGCAAAGGCGGCCGAGGGCAAGATCATCGTTGTCGACGAACTGGCCTCCGGCGGCAAGAACGGTGCCAAGACAGCAACGCTGAAGGCAAAGCTGACAAAGCTTGGCGCCGAGAATGCGCTGTTTGTCGGCGGGGCCGAGCTTGACGGCAATTTCGTCAAGGCGGCCAGCAATCTTCCGTTCGTTGATGTCCTGCCGCAACAGGGGATCAATGTGTATGACATCCTGCGCCGCGATGTGCTTGTCCTGTCCAAGGACGCCGCGGCCCATCTTGAGGAGCGTCTGAAATGAGTGTGCGTCCGCGCAAGCCGTCCAAGGTGGTGATGAGCAAGGCAGCTGCCTACGACACCATCCTGCGCCCGATCATCACGGAAAAGGCAACCATGGCAAACGAGAATGGCCAGGTGACCTTTGCTGTGCCGGTGTCGGCCTCCAAGCCCGAGATCAAGGCTGCGGTTGAGATGCTGTTTGACGTTCAGGTAACTGCCGTGAACACGATCCTTCTCAAGGGCAAGTCGAAGATGTGGAAGGGGCGTCCGGGTCGCCGCTCGGATACCAAGAAGGCCATGGTCACCCTCGCCGAGGGCCAGACCATCGACCTGATGGGAGTGTAAATCGATGGCATTGAAGAAGTTCAACCCGACCACGCCGGGCCAGCGCAACCTCGTACTGGTCGACAAGGGCGACCTGTACAAGGGCAAGCCGGTCAAGAAGCTGACCGAGGGTCTGACAAAGTCGGGCGGCCGGAACAATTCCGGCCATGTGACAGCCTGGCATCGTGGTGGTGGACACAAGCGCCGCTATCGCATCATTGATTTCAAGCGCACCAAGTCCGGCATTCCGGCAACTGTCGAGCGTCTTGAATATGATCCGAACCGGACCGCCTTTATTGCGCTGATCACCTATGAAGATGGCGAGCAGAGCTACATCATCGCGCCGCAACGTCTGGCCGTCGGTGACAAGGTCATGTCCGGTGTCGGTTCCGATATCAAGCCTGGCAACGCGCTGCCGCTGGCAAACATTCCGGTTGGCACACTGGTCCACAATGTCGAGCTGAAGCCCGGCAAGGGTGGTCAGCTGGCCCGCTCCGCCGGCACCTATGTCCAGCTGGTCGGTCGTGACCGTGGCTATGCCATTCTGCGTCTGGCCTCCGGCGAGGTTCGTCTGGTGCGCGGTGAGTGCATGGCGTCTATCGGCGCGGTGTCGAACCCGGATCAGCAGAATATCAAGATCGGCAAGGCCGGTCGCAGCCGCTGGCTTGGAAAGCGTCCGCATGTTCGTGGTGTTGTCATGAACCCGATCGACCACCCGCATGGTGGTGGTGAGGGCCGGACATCCGGTGGTCGCCATCCGGTGACCCCATGGGGCAAGCCGACCAAGGGCAAGCGCACTCGTTCCAACAAGAAGACGGACCGCCTGATCATGCGGCGCCGCAAGCCATAAGGGACTGAAATCATGGCACGTTCTGTTTGGAAAGGTCCGTTCGTTGACGGGTATCTGCTGAAGAAGGCAGACAAGGTCCGCGAATCCGGCCGCAGCGAGGTCATCAAGACCTGGTCGCGCCGGTCGACCATCCTGCCGCAATTCGTTGGGCTGACCTTTGGTGTCCACAATGGCAACAAATTCATCCCGGTGTCGGTCAGCGAAGATATGGTTGGCCACAAGTTCGGTGAATTCGCCCCGACCCGTACCTATTACGGTCATGCGGCGGACAAGAAATCGAGGCGTTAGAGGGTTTCATGGGTAAGCAAGCTAAACCAAGAGCTTTGGCAGACAGCGAGGCGAAGTCGGTTGTTCGCAACATCCGCGTCAGCCCGCAGAAGCTGAACCTCGTTGCCGCGATGATCCGTGGCATGGATGTCGAAAAGGCACTGGCAACTCTGTCATTTTCGCGCCGCCGGATCGCCGGCGATGTGAAAAAGGCGCTGCAGTCCGCCATCGCCAATGCCGAAAACAACCACTCGCTGGATGTTGACCGGCTGTTCGTCAAGGAAGCCCATGTAGGCAAGGCGATTGTGATGAAGCGTTTCAAGGCCCGTGCCCGCGGTCGTGGCGCGCGCATCCTGAAGCCGTTTTCGCACCTGACCATCGTCGTCGGTGAAAAGGGAGACCAGTAGATGGGTCAGAAAGTCAAACCTATCGGCCTTCGGGTTGGTATCAACCGTACCTGGGACTCGCGTTGGTTCGCCGACCGCAACTATGGTGAGCTGCTGCACAAGGACATTGAGCTGCGCAGCTATCTGATGGAGCGCCTCAAGCAGGCCGCTATCAGCCGCGTTGTGATCGAGCGTCCCGCAGGCCGTGCCCGCGTCACTATCCATGCCGGCCGTCCCGGCCTGATCATCGGCAAGAAGGGCCAGGACATCGAGCGTCTGCGTGCCGAGCTGTCGAAGCGTGTTGGCAGCGAGGTCAGCCTGAACATTGTCGAGGTTCGCAAGCCCGAGATTGACGCCAAGCTGATTGCCGAGAACATCGCCCAGCAGCTGGAGCGCCGGGTTGGTTTCCGCCGCGCGATGAAGCGCGCCGTGCAGTCGGCAATGCGTCTTGGCGCCCTTGGCGTGCGGATCAATTGTGCCGGCCGTCTTGGCGGTGCCGAGATCGCACGGACCGAATGGTATCGCGAAGGCCGCGTGCCGCTTCATACGCTCCGCGCCGAAGTTGATTACGGCGAGGGTTCGGCTTTCACCACCTACGGGGTGTGTGGAATCAAGGTTTGGGTCTTCAAAGGTGAAGTCATGGCCCATGATCCGATGGCGCAGGACAAGCGGCTTGCCGAGCAGCAATCCGGTCCAGCACCACGGGCCAACGGTTAATCAAGAGGAGTTGGTTAGATGCTCTCGCCGAAGAGAACCAAGTTCCGGAAGGCCCATAAGGGCCGTATCCATGGCAATGCCAAGGGTGGAACGCAGCTGAATTTTGGCGCTTATGGCCTGAAGGCCGTAACGCCGGAGCGGGTGACCGCGCGCCAGATCGAGGCTGCGCGTCGTGCCATCACGCGTCACCTGCGTCGTGCCGGTCGTGTGTGGATCCGTATCTTCCCGGATGTGCCTGTATCCTCCAAGCCTGCCGAAGTCCGGATGGGTAAGGGTAAGGGTTCGCCTGAATTCTGGGTGGCCAGGGTCAAGCCGGGCCGGATCATGTTCGAAATCGACGGTGTTCCGTGGGAACTTGCCAAGGAGGCGCTCACTCTTGCGTCGGCAAAGCTTCCGCTCGACACCCGCATTGTCCGCCGTCTCGGCGACACTGATTAAGGGAGAGTCTGATGGCAACCGTTAAGGCCGAAGACCTTCGCGCCAAGACAGCCGATGAGCTGAAGGATCAGCTGGTTGATCTGAAGAAAGAGCAGTTCAACCTGCGCTTCCAGACAGCCGGTGGTCAGAATGAGAACCCGGCGCGTGGGCGTGCCGTCCGCCGTGAAATTGCGCGTATCATGACCGTACTTGGCGAAAAGGCCAAAGCGGCTGGTGCGGCACAGTAAGGAAGACTAGTTATGCCAAAGCGTATCATGCAGGGCACGGTCGTCAGCGACAAGACCGACAAGACGGTAACCGTTCTTGTCGAGCGCAGGATCATGCACCCGGTCTATAAAAAGTTCATCACCAAGTCCAAGAAGTTCGCGGCCCATGATGCCGAGAACCGTTGCAAGCAGGGTGACACTGTACGTATCCGTGAATGTGCGCCGATTTCGAAGTCGAAAAACTACGAAGTCATCTACGAAGACGCCGCCGCGAACTGAGGGAGATCGATATGATCCAGATGCAGTCCAATCTTGAGGTTGCCGACAATTCGGGCGCCCGCCGCGTGCAGTGCATTAAGGTGCTTGGCGGTTCAGGCCGCAAGGTCGCCGGTGTGGGCGACGTGATCGTGGTGTCGGTCAAGGAAGCCATCCCGCGCGGCAAGGTGAAGAAGGGTGATGTACATCGTGCCGTCATCGTTCGCACCGCCAAGGAAATCCGCCGCCCCGACGGCAGCGCCATCCGGTTCGACCGCAATGCTGCGGTACTGCTGAACAAGCAGGACGAGCCGATTGGAACGCGTATTTTCGGGCCGGTAACGCGCGAGCTGCGTGGCCGGAAGTTCATGAAGATCGTTTCGCTGGCACCGGAGGTGCTGTAATGGCTGAGAAGTTCAAGATCAAGAAGGGTGACGAGGTTGTCGTCACCACCGGCCGTGACAAGGGCCGCCGTGGGGAAGTGATCGAGGTTCGCCGGTCCGAGAACCGTGTTCTGGTCCAGGGGTGCAACATCGTCAAGCGGCACACCCGCGCGACGCAGACCAACCCCGGCGGCATCGTCAACAAGGAAGCCCCGCTTCACATTTCGAATGTATCCCTGATCGACCCTGACAGTGGCAAGGCCACGCGCGTCGGGTACGAAATCAAGGATGGCAAGAAGATCCGGATCGCCCGTCGGTCTGGGAAAGCCCTGGACTAGCCCGGGGTAAGGAGACAAAGCTGAGATGAAAACGCGTTTAGAAGAACATTATCTGACGGCTGTTCGCCCGGCTCTGATGGAGAAATTCGGCTACAAGAACAATATGCAGGTGCCGAAGATCGAAAAGGTCATCATCAACATGGGTGTTGGTGAGGCTGTGCGTGACTCGAAGAAGATCGAGCATGCGACACGCGACCTGACCGCCATCACCGGCCAGAAGCCCGTTGTGACCCGCGCAAAGCGTGCGAATGCGGCTTTCAAGCTGCGTGCCGGCATGCCGATTGGCTGCAAGGTGACGCTGCGGCGCGAGCGCATGTACGAATTTCTTGATCGCCTGGTGAATATTGCGCTGCCGCGCGTCCGCGACTTTCGCGGGCTGAACGGCAAGAGCTTCGACGGTCGCGGCAACTATGCCATGGGCGTGCGCGAACAGATCGTGTTCCCGGAGATTGATTATGACCAGGTTGATGAGGTCCGCGGTATGGACATCATCGTCGTAACCTCGGCACGGACGGATGATGAGGCTCGCGAGTTGCTCGTGAATTTCGAATTCCCGTTCGTCAAAGCGTAAGGACCCGACAGATGGCTAAGAAGAGCGCTGTAGAAAAGAACAATCGTCGCAAGCGTATCGTCGCCCTGCGCGGCGCGCGCCGCGCGGAACTGCGGGCAACGATCCGTGACAAGTCGCTGCCAATGGAAGAGCGTTTCCAGGCAGTGATGAAACTGTCCCAGGAGCCGCGTGACAGCTCGAAGATCCGTCTTCGCAACCGGTGTGAAATCTCCGGTCGTCCGCGCGGGTATGACCGCAAACTCAGAATGTCGCGCATCGCGCTCCGTGACCTTGCCTCGATGGGCCAGGTTCCCGGTGTCGTGAAGTCGAGCTGGTAAGAGAGGAGTATTGAATCATGGCAATGAGTGATCCTCTCGGTGATATGCTGACGCGCATCCGGAACGGACAGAGCGCAGGCAAGACCGTTGTGTCGAGCCCGGCCTCGCGGTTCCGGAGCAATGTCCTCGAAGTTCTCAAGCGCGAGGGCTATATCCGCAACTATTCCAGCGTCGATGTGCGTCCCGGTATCCGGGAGCTGAAGATCGAGCTGAAATATCATGACGGCACGCCGGTGATTTCCGAGATCAAGCGTGTCTCGCGTCCTGGCCGCCGTGTCTATTACGGCATCCGTGACCTTCCGCGTGTCTATAACGGACTTGGCATCGCCATTCTGTCGACGCCGCGCGGTGTTCTTTCGGACAGTGAAGCTCGTACCGCCAATGTCGGCGGCGAGGTTCTCTGCCACGTATTCTAAGGGGAGTGCTGGCATGTCTCGAGTAGGTAGTAGTGCGATCACCATTCCAGCCGATGTGACTGTGTCACAAGATGGCGGGGTCATGGTCGTGAAGGGCAAGAATGGCGAGCTGAGCGCGCCGCTTCATGACGATGTCCAATTGTCGCTGGCCGACAATGTGGCAACGCTGAAGCCGGCACGCGATACCCGTCAGGCAAAGGCGCTGTGGGGAACCATGCGCGCCAACCTGAGCAATATGGTCGTCGGTGTTTCGGCTGGCTTTACGCGCAAGCTGGAAATCAACGGTGTTGGTTACCGTGCCGCGATGCAGGGTAACAAGCTGGTATTGTCGCTTGGGTACAGCCATCCGGTCGAGATGGACGTGCCTGCCGGCCTGACCGTGAATGTTGAAAACAACACCAACATCATGATCAGCGGTGCCGACAAGCAGCGTCTTGGCCAGTTCGCCGCAGAGGTTCGCGCAAAGCGCCCGCCTGAGCCGTTCAAGGGCAAGGGCGTCAAATATGCCGACGAATATATCGTCCGCAAAGAAGGCAAGAAGAAGTAGGGGCACCGGGATGTTTTCATCAAGGCAACTTTTCGAGCGCCGCCGGGCGCGCAACCGCACCGCCCTGAAGCGCGTTTCTTCGGGCCAGGTCCGGTTATCCGTTCACCGTTCGTCGAAGCATATCTATGCACAGATCATCGACGACAAGCTTGGTCAGACCCTGGCGTCGGCTTCGACTCTCGAGGCTGATCTCAAGGGTGCCGGCAGCACAAGCAACAGCACGGCCGCTGCGGCTGTCGGCAAGCTTGTCGCTGAACGTGCCAAGGCAAAGGGCGTCGAGTCCGTCGTCTTTGACCGGGGCGGCTTTATCTATCATGGACGCGTAAAGGCGCTTGCCGAGGCAGCGCGTGAAGCCGGCCTGAAATTCTAGGGAGCAGTGACTGATGGCACGCAATAACGACAGGCAGGATCGCAGCAATTCGCGCGAGGAGCCTGAACTGATCGAAAAGCTGGTTGGGATCAACCGCGTCGCAAAGGTCGTCAAGGGTGGCCGCAGGTTCGGTTTCGCCGCGCTGGTTGTTGTCGGTGATGGCCGTGGCCGCGCCGGTTTCGGCACCGGCAAAGCCCGTGAGGTTCCCGAGGCGATCCGCAAGGCCACCGAAAGCGCCAGACGCAACATGGTTCGCGTCCCACTTCGCGATGGCCGTACACTGCATCACGACATCAAGGGCCGCTATGGCGCCGGCAATGTCCTGCTGCGGGCCGCGCAGGCTGGTACCGGCATCATTGCCGGTGGTCCCATGCGCGCGGTATTCGAGGTTCTCGGCGTGCAGGACGTTGTTGCCAAGTCGATTGGCTCGTCCAATCCGCACAATATGATCAAGGCTACCTTCTCGGCGCTTGGTCACATGCAGGCACCGCGCAATGTCGCGCAAAAGCGTGGCAAGCGTGTTGGCGATATCCTCGGCAAGCGGGCTGGCGACGACCAGGCCGTGGCATCCTGACAGGGAGAGGTGAGATGAGTGGCAAAACAGTACGTGTGACGCAGACCAAAAGTGCCATTGGCCGTCTTGGTTCACAGCGCCAGACACTGATCGGGCTTGGTCTGAACAAGATCGGCCGCACCAGCGAGCTGGAAGATACGCCGTCTGTTCGCGGCATGATCAACAAGGTGAAACATCTCGTCCGTGTCGAGGGCGAATAAGCCCCTATGGGCAATCCGGTGCCTGTGAGGCATCGCGCAGGAGAGTACGATGAAACTCAACGCAATCAGTGACAATCCGGGTTCGACCCGCGATCGCAAGCGTGTCGGCCGTGGTATCGGTTCCGGCACAGGCAAGACGGCTGGCAGCGGTCACAAGGGCCAGAAGGCGCGCTCTGGCGTGTCCATCAAGGGCTTTGAAGGCGGCCAGATGCCAATCCACCGGCGTCTGCCGAAGCGTGGCTTCACCAATATCTTCCGCAAGAATTATGTCGAGGTGAATCTTGGCCGGCTGCAGAGCGCGATTGACGCTGGCAAGCTGGATGCCAAGAAGCCGGTCGATGTGGCCGCGCTGGTTGGTGCCGGCGTGATTTCCAAGGCACGCGACGGTGTAAGGATCCTCGGCAAGGGCGAATTGACCACAAAGAAGCTGGAAATCCACGCCGCTGGTGCGTCGAAGGCCGCGATTGCGGCGGTCGAGGCCGGTGGGGGCAAGATTGTGCTTCCAGTCGCCGTGGCCGACAGCGCCGCAGACAACGCCTAGGGCATCAGAGCAACTCAGCAGGGTAGAGCGCAGCGATGGCAACATCTGCAGATCGTATGGCAGCCGGCGTCGGGCTTGGGGCATTTGCCAAGGCCGAAGAGCTGAAAAAGCGTATCTGGTTTACGCTTGGCGCGCTCATCATCTATCGGCTTGGTACCTATCTGCCATTGCCGGGCATCAATCCTGACGCGCTTTCGGATATCTTCTCGCAGCAATCCTCCGGCATCCTTGGCATGTTCGACATGTTCTCCGGCGGCGCGCTGGGGCGGATGACGATCTTTGCGCTGAACATCATGCCCTACATCACCGCCTCGATCATCATGCAGCTGATGACGGCCATCGTGCCGACGCTTGAGCAGTTGAAGAAGGATGGCGAGGCTGGCCGCAAGCAGATCAACCAATATACCCGTTATCTGACGGTGTTGCTGGCCACGGTTCAGGGCTATGGCATCGCCGTTGGTCTGGAAGCTTCATCCGGTGTTGTCGGTGATCCGGGGCTGTTCTTCCGGGTCACAACGGTGACAACGCTGGTTGGCGGCACGCTGTTCCTGATGTGGCTTGGCGAACAGATCACCAGCCGCGGTGTCGGCAACGGGATCTCGCTGATCATCTTTTCCGGCATTATTGCCGAGGTGCCGTCCGCACTTGCAGGCACGCTGGAGCTTGGCCGTACAGGCGCGCTGTCGGCGATCCTGATCGTCGTGCTGTTCGCGATGGCAATCGCGGTGATTGCGTTCATCGTCTTCATCGAACGCTCGGTTCGCAAGATCGTCGTGCAATATCCAAAACGTCAGCATGGCAACAAGGTCTTTGGCGGGGATCAGTCATTCCTGCCGTTGAAGATCAATGTGCCGGGCGTCATTCCGCCGATTTTCGCCTCATCGCTTCTGTTGATGCCGGTGTCGATCATCAATCTGACGGGTGGTCAGGAAGGTGGCGCCGAATGGCTTGTCACACTGAACGCCCTGCTTGGTCGCGGCCAGCCGCTCTATCTTGGTATCTATATCGGGTTGATCGTGTTCTTCGCCTTCTTCTATACGGCGATCGTGTTCAATCCCCAGGATACGGCTGACAATCTGCGCCGCTATGGTGGCTATATTCCGGGCATTCGCCCCGGCAAGACCACGGCAGATTATCTCGACAGCGTGCTGACGCGCCTGACCGTTCTGGGTGCTGCCTATCTTTCGATTGTCTGTCTGCTTCCCGAAATCCTGATCAGTCAGTATTCGGTGCCGTTCTATTTCGGCGGCACGTCGCTTCTCATCGTCGTGACAGTGACCCTGGATACCGTCGGTCAGGTTCAGTCGCATCTTCTGGCCCATCAATATGAAGGGCTGGTGAAGAAGTCGAAGCTGAAGGGGCGGGGCCGATGAACATCATTCTGTTTGGGGCCCCCGGCGCCGGCAAGGGGACACAGGCCAAGCGCCTGGTCGATGATCGCGGCATGGTCCAGCTTTCGACCGGCGACATGCTTCGCGCGGCGATCGATGCGGGAACGGACCTTGGCCTTCGCGCCAAGGAGATCATGGATCGTGGCGATCTGGTGTCGGATGACATCATCCTCGGCATGATCGGCGAGCGGATGCAGAATCCGGATTGCGCCAACGGCGTGATCCTCGATGGGTTCCCGCGCACCGTGGCGCAGGCGGACGGTCTGACATCGATGTTTGCCGATCTGGGGCTGACGCTCGACCATGTGATCGAGATCAAGGTTGATGAAGACGCGCTGTTCGCGCGGATCGAGACGCGCGCTGCCGAAACCGGTGGCTCGCGCGCCGATGACAATGCCGAGACGCTTCGCAAGCGTCTGGCTGTCTATCATGAGAATACTGCGCCGCTTCTTCCCTATTATGCCGAAAAGGGTTTGATGCGGACGGTTGATGGAATGGCCTCGATCGATGAAGTCGGTCAGGCGATTGACACCATATTGGGGTGAACAAGACGCGTTGAGGTTGACTGCAAGGGGCAAAAGCCTATAATTCGCCGCCTTCGAGACAATCACAGGTGTGCGGGTCCGCCCCCAGGGCGGTGCTCTGAAACGGTCGTAATATGACAGGCGTGCCGACGGGCAGCGCCGTTTTCGAGAGGAGCCAGACAGTGGCACGAATTGCTGGTGTAAATATTCCCACCAAGAAGCGGGTGGAAATCGCACTGACCTACATTCACGGTATTGGCCGGACCAGCGCCAAGGGCATCTGCTCGCGCGCCGGTGTTCCGGATGAACGCCGCGTGGCGGATTTGTCGGAAGAAGAGCTGACAAAGCTGCGTGATATCATTGATGCCGACTATCTTGTCGAGGGCGACCTTCGCCGCAAGACATCGATGGATATCAAGCGTTACCTTGACCTTGGGTGTCTGCGCGGTCTGCGGCATCGCCGCAATCTGCCGGTTCGTGGCCAGCGTACGCATACCAACGCCCGCACCCGCAAGGGCCCGGCGAAGCCGATTGCCGGCAAGAAGAAATAACCCGGTTCTTTGAGGAGACAATAGATGGCAAAACAACCGAGTCAGGGCCGGGTCCGTCGCCGCGAGCGCAAGAACATCACCAGCGGCGTGGCGCATGTGAATTCGACCTTCAACAACACCATGATCACCATCACCGATGTGCAGGGCAACACCATTGCCTGGGCATCTGCCGGCGGCATGGGGTTCAAGGGGTCGCGGAAATCAACGCCGTTCGCCGCCCAGATGGCAGCTGAAGATGCTGGCAAGAAGGCAGCCGAACATGGGATGAAATCGCTGGACGTGCAGGTGCGCGGACCCGGGTCGGGCCGTGAATCAGCATTGCGGGCACTGCAGGCTGTCGGGTTCAACGTAACCTCGATCCGCGATGTGACCCCGATCCCGCACAACGGGTGCCGCCCGCGCAAGCGTCGGCGCGTCTAATCGCGGCCGCCGTCGACCTGCGTCATGCGCGTCTGCCATTTCGGCAACGTGGAACCCTTGTGAATACCGTTTCGCATAAAGGAACACCAAGATGATTGAAAAGAACTGGCTGGATCTGAAAAAGCCCGACGAGCTGGAGATCAAGCAGTCCGAATACAACCCGAGTCAGGCCGTGATCGAGGTTGGTCCGTTTGAGCGTGGCTTTGGTGTGACCATCGGCAACGCGCTGCGTCGCGTCTTGCTGTCGTCGCTTCAGGGGTCGGCCATTTCGGCGGTACAGATTCAGGGCGTTGTTCATGAATTTTCGTCGATTCCCGGTGTTCGCGAGGATGTGACCGATCTGGTGCTGAACCTGAAGGGTGTTTCCGTTCGGGTGGATGAGGAAGGGGCAAAGCGTCTTCGCCTTGCCGCCGAGGGTCCGGCAACCGTGACCGCCGGTATGATTTCCGAAACCGCCGGTGTCGAGATCATGAACCCCGACCATGTGCTGTGCCAGCTCGACAAGGGCGCCAGCCTGGCGATGGAACTGACTGTGACCACCGGCAAGGGTTATGTGCCGGCCGGCAATATGCGCGCCGAGGATTCGCCAATCGGGCTGATTCCGATCGATGCCATCTACAGCCCTGTCCGTCAGGTGGCCTACAAGGTCGATAATGCGCGTGTCGGTCAGATCACCGACTATGACAAGCTGCTTCTGACTGTCGAGACAGATGGATCGATCACCCCTGAAGACGCCGTTGCCTATGCCGCGCGGATCCTTCAGGAACAGCTTCAGACCTTCATCAATTTCGAAGAGCCGAAGGAACAGCCGAGCGAGGAAGACGGCGAGGATCTGCCGTTCAGCCGCAACCTGCTTCGCAAGGTTGACGAGCTTGAGCTGTCGGTTCGTTCGGCCAACTGCCTGAAGAACGACAACATCGTATATATCGGCGATCTGGTGCTGAAGACCGAGTATGAAATGCTTCGCACTCCGAATTTCGGACGCAAGTCGCTGAACGAGATCAAGGAAGTGCTGAAGGGCATGAACCTGGAGCTTGGCATGGATATTCCGACGTGGCCGCCGGAAAATGTCGAGGAACTGGCTCGCCGTCTGGATGAGCCTTTCTAGGGCCCGCACAGGAATTTTTGCAAGCCGGCAGGGCGGACGCCAACCGGCACAAGGGAGACTTTAATATGCGTCACCGTTATTCAGGACGTAAGCTCAACCGGACATCGCAGCATCGTCAGATGATGTTCCGGAACATGGCTCAGGCGCTGATCAAGCATGAGCAGATTGTCACGACACTGCCAAAGGCGAAGGAGCTTCGCCCAGTGGTTGAGCGTCTGATCACGCTTGGCAAGCGCGGCGATCTTCACGCCCGTCGCCTCGCACATGCGCGGCTTCGCGACGATGCGATGACACGCAAGCTGTTCGAGGTTCTCGGCCCGCGCTATCAGGAGCGTAATGGCGGCTACACTCGGGTTCTCAAGGCCGGGTTCCGCTATGGCGATTCCGCGCCGATGGCGGTGATTGAACTTGTCGATCGTGACGAGGATGCCCGTGGTCTGGATTCCGGCCCTGTACAGGTTGCCGACGAGGATATGACCGAGGAAACCGCAGCCTGATCGGCGTTGCCTCTCGATGTTTCAAAAAGGGCTGCCTTCGGCGGCCCTTTTTTCTTTGCCGAACCACCTGAACTCACGCCAGAATGGCGCCATGACCCAGCTTGAATTTGACAGCCCTGCCGGAGATGGCAGGACGGCGCCCCCGCTTGCAGAATTGTTGCGTCCCAAAACCCTCGATGAGGTGGTGGGACAGGACGCGCTGCTTGGCCCTGCGGGGCGGTTGCGCCGGATGCTTGACGGGGGTGAGCTGGCCTCGATCATCTTCTGGGGGCCGCCCGGCACCGGCAAGACGACCATTGCGCGGCTGCTGGCGAGCGAAGTCGGGATGGCCTTCGAGCCGGTGTCGGCTGTGTTCGATGGCGTTGCCGATCTTCGCAAGGTCTTTGCCCGCGCAGCCGAGCGGCAGATGACCGGCCAGAGGACATTGCTGTTTGTCGACGAGGTGCATCGCTTCAACAAGGCGCAGCAGGACGGGCTGTTGCCGCGCGTCGAGGACGGTACGGTGACACTGGTCGGCGCGACAACGGAAAACCCGTCTTTCGCGTTGAATGGCGCGTTGCTGTCGCGCGCGCAGGTGATGGTGGTTGAACGGCTGTCCGCCGCCGCGCTCGACGCCCTTCTGCACCGCGTCGAGACCCATCTTGGGGCCGATCTGCCGCTTGATGCCGAGGCGCGCGCGGCGCTTCGCGCGATGGCGGATGGGGATGGGCGGTATTTTCTGAACATGGTGTCCTCGCTTGTCGCGGCGCGGGTCGACGGCCATCTCGACCCCGACGGTCTTGCCGCGTTGGTGTCGTCCCGTGCGCCGGCCTTCGACCGTGCCGGGGACCAGCATTACAATCTGATGTCGGCGCTTCATAAAACCCTGCGGGGATCGGATGCCGATGCGGCGCTGTACTGGCTTGCCCGGATGTTTGCCGGCGGGGAAGACCCGCATTACATATGTCGACGCCTAACCCGGTTTGCATCCGAGGATATCGGCCTTGCCGAGCCTGAGGCACTGCCGCGCGCGCTTGCCGCCTGGCAGGCCTTTGAAAGGCTTGGCAGCCCGGAGGGCGAGCTGGCGATCGCCAATCTGGTGATCTATCTGGCAACGGCACCGAAATCGAACGCTGCCTATGTCGCGATGAAAAAAGCGGCAAAGGCGGCCGGAGACACCGGATCGCTGATGCCGCCGTCACATATCCTGAACGCACCGACATCGTTGATGAAGGATATCGGCTATGGCAGCGGCTATGCCTATGATCATGACGACCCGGACGGATTCGCCGGCCAGAACGGGTTTCCGGACGAGATGGCGCGGCAGCGTTTCTATGCGCCGGTGGAACGTGGCTATGAACGTGAAATCGCCAGGAGGCTGGCCTATTGGGACCGGTTGCGGGCGGAAAAGACGGGAGAGGGGGCATGAGCCTTGGCATGTTTGCCGCTGTGGCCGCCGGCGGCGCGCTTGGCGCGATGACACGCTATGCCGTTTCATTGGCTGTTGGTGCCGGGTTTGCCGGTGTTCCGGGTCCGTTTGCGACGATTGCGGTGAATGTCGCGGGCTGCGCCATCATGGGCGGGCTGGCCGGTGCCGTTGCCGGCGGTATGGCGCTGCCCGAGATCTGGCGGGGATTTATTGCCGTCGGCTTTCTTGGGGCGCTGACAACATTCTCAAGCTTCGCGCTTGATGCCGGAACGCTGGTGGCGCGACAGGGCCAGATGGCCGCTGCGCTTTATGTTGGTCTGTCGGTCGTTCTGTCGCTGATTGCATTCTTTGCGATACAGGCCGCGGTAGAAAGCCTGTTTGCGAGGATGCCGGGATGACGGAAGATACCTCCTCTGCATCGCCGGACTGGTGGCTTGTCGAGGTGCCGGACTCCGAGGCGGGAAGCCGCCTTGACAGGTTCCTGCGGCAGACTGTTCCCGGCCTGACGCAAGGCCCTGTTGAAAAGATGCTGCGCTCCGGCCTGATCCGGCTGGATGGTGGCAAGGCAAAGCCGGCGGCCAGACTGGAAGCCGGCCAGATATTGCGGTTGCCGCCGCATCTTCGTGATCAGGCGCCGGCGCGTCCGGTCACGGCCTCACCTGTCGCCACCCCACAGCTTCGGGCCAGCTTTGCCGAGATGATTGTTGATGAAGGTGATGACTGGATCGCCATCAACAAACCGTCCGGGCTTGCCGTTCAGGGCGGGTCGGGAACCACCCGTCATGTTGACGGTATGTTGCAGGCGCTTGCAGGCGAGGCTGCGGACAGGATGCGTCTTGTCCACCGGATCGACAAGGACACCTCCGGCCTGCTGCTGTTGGCCCGCAACCGGGCGGCGGCGCGGCGTCTGACCGCGTCCTTTGCCGACCGCGATATGGAAAAGACCTATCTTGCGCTGGTCGCGGGCGCGGCCCCGGACGGGTTGCGGATCACCGACCCGCTGGCGAAGCGCGGACATGCCGGGTTCGAGACCATGACGGTCGATCCGGACGGGCAGGCTGCGGATAGCGAGATGCGGCTGATTGATCGTGCCGGAGACGGGTGTTCGCTGGTGGCGCTTCGTCCCCATACCGGCCGTACGCACCAGCTTCGTGTCCATATGGCGCATTCCGGTCATCCGATCATCGGCGACCAGAAATATGGCGGTTTGCGACGTGATGGGGCGGCCGCCAGGCCCGGCGGTGTGATGTCCCGCAAGCTCCATCTGCATGCCTGGCGGCTGCGGCTTCCCGATGGCCGGCAGATCGAAGCGCCGCTGCCGGCGCATTTTCTGGCGACGATTGACTCGCTTGGGCTTGCGATGCCACCTGCCGACTGGCAGTTTGCCTGAACCTGTCCCGGAGAGCCTGTCCATGTCTGCAAGAAAACGCTTTTACAAATCGGTCACGGTCACGGATGAAGATGACGGCCTTGTCGTCAGGCTTGATGGCAGGGTGGTCAAGTCCCCCGCCGGTGTCAGCGCAATGCTGCCAACGCGCGACCTTGCCGATGCGGTGGCGGCCGAATGGGACGGGCAGGGTGACGAGATTGACGCCGGCAGCATGCCGCTGTTCAGCCTTGCCGTTACCGTTCTGGATCGGGTGACACCGCAACGTGCCACCATTGTCGACGAGTTGACGGCCTATGGGGGCAATGACCTGCTGTGCTATCACGATGCCGATGATCCCGATCTTGGCGCACGGCAGATCCGGGACTGGACACCCTGGATCGAATGGGCGCGTACCGCGCTGGGGGCGGAGCTGGTGGTGGCAGCCGGCGTGATGCCGGTGAGCCAGTCACCGGCAAGCCTTGCCGCGCTTGGCCGGGCTGTCGCCGCGCATGATGACTGGGAAATCGGCATGCTGTATCGGGCGACAACGCTTGGCGGCTCGCTGGTGCTGGGACTTGCCATGCTGCGCAGGGAAATGGATGCGGCACAATTGTTTGAAACAGCCTTTCTCGACGAGCTGTGGCAGGCCGAACGATGGGGAAGCGACTGGGAAGCCGAGGATCGACGCGCCGGGATCCGGGACGAGCTTGATCAGGCGGGTCGCTTTCTTCAGCTGTTACGGGCCGGGGGACGATAATGCTGGCCGCATCGCTGCAGACAGGGCTGTCCAGATATGACGACGGCGCGCTGGGTCCGCATGCCGGCCGGCTGCTTGCAGAGCTGCGCCGTGCCGCAGCGGCCAACATGCCGCTGAGTGTCACCGTACTGGCGGCAACGCTTGTCGATGTTGTGGCACATGAAGAGGCCGGCCCGGCGGGTTTGATTGACGGGATTGATTTTGCCTATGCCGGCAACAAGGCGGCGCTTGGATGGCTTCGCGGTCGGCGCAATGCCATTCTGCATCATGAGGGGCCGACCGACGGCTTGATGGGCGAGGCGGATGCCGATGAATGGGCATGGCGAGACGCCAACCGGGCGGTGGACTCGCTTCTTGGATATCTGGATGATGTGACGGACTAATCCGCCACTGGCCGAAACACGGTGCCAAAGCATCGGCACAGCGCCGCATCGAGGTCTGCCATATCGGCGTCAACCTGCAGCTGTTGGAATGAGGTCACACCGCCGTCACGGACCCCGCAGGGAACAATCGATTCGAAAGCCGTCAGATCGGGGTCCAAATTGATTGCCACCCCGTGCCATGTGACCCATCGGCTGATCCGCACGCCGATGGCGGCGATTTTATCCAACCTGCCCGCCACCATTGGCGAATCCACCCAGATTCCCGGCAATCCGTCACGTCGTTTGCCGGCAATGCCAAACGTCGCCAGTGCGGTGATAATCCACTCTTCCAGCGCATGGACGTAGGCACGCACGTCCGGGGTGCGGCGCTGCAGGTCGAGCATCACATAGGCGACACGCTGTCCGGGGCCGTGATAGGTCCATTGACCGCCGCGGCCTGTCATGTGAACGGCGATGTCCCCTGGATTGACAAGATCGTCCTGGACCGCCGAGGTGCCACCTGTCAGCACCGGTGCATGTTCGACAAGCCATACCGCCTCGTCGGCTGTGCCGGCCCGGATGGCGGCGGCATGGGCCTGCATGGCGGCCACCGTGTCGGCATAGGGCGCCAGACCGTCAAGGGTCCGAAAATGCGGTGTGGCGGTTCGGGTTTTGACGCTGTCGGATGCGGTCATCTGGCGCGCATCAACCCGCCCGGGCTGAGCGGCATATGCCGGTTGACGTCCTTGTAGAGGAGATAGCGGAACGGCTCGTCTCCCTTGGCGATACAGGCCTGCGGGCAGAAGGCGCGAAGCCACATCATGTCGCCGGGGCCAACCTCCACCCAGTCGGTATTCAGCAGATAGCTTGCTGTCCCCTGCAGGACGAACAGCGCATGTTCCATGACATGCGTTTCGGCAAAGGGGATCCGCCCGCCCGGCTGGAAGGTTACAATATTGATGTGCATGTCGTGGCGCAGATCATCCGGATCGACGAAACGCGACGTCGCCCACACCCCATTGCAATCCGGCATCGGGGTCGGGGTCACCTCGCTGTCGCTGGTCACAAAGGCCGGCGGTATGGCAATACCCTCGACGGCGACATAATGCTTGCGGATCCAGTGGAATACGGCCGGCGCGGCGGCGTTGTTCACAAGCTGCCAGCTCCGCCCCGGTGGGATAAAGGCATAGCCGCCTTCACGCAACTCGTATGAGGTGCCGTCGATGGTCAAACTGATGGCACCACCGGTCACGAACAGGACCGCTTCGGCGGTGCTGTCGGGTTCCGGCGACTGGCTGCCGCCACCAGCGGCAACCTCCATCAGATAATGCGCGAAACTCTCGGAAAAGCCGGTCATTGGCCGGGCCAGCACCCAGGCCCGTGTCGCCTGCCAGTGTGGCAGGTTGCTGGTGACGATGTCGCGCATCACATCGGCCGGGATCAGCGCCCACGCCTCGGTAAAGCGCGCCCGTCCCTCCGGTGATGCGTCCTGTGGTGGCAGCCCGCCAGGGGTGGGTGGATAGCTGTGGTTGGTAGGCGGTGATTTCGACATGATATCAATGGTCCGGCTGGTGTCAGGCGACATGTTCTGGCGGCGTGTCATGCTGTTCATACGCATGGCAGGTCAGGATGTTCAGGATGTTCAGGCCATCAGTATAGCATGATCAGGCCGCATGTCAGCGTGGCAAGTGGGCTCGCAGGCATGGGCCCGGCGGTAGCGATGCGTGAGGAAAGCCATGGTTTCCCGGCGGCCACGGACCCGCCCTGTGGGGGGAGTGGTTTCCGGGCGGTGAAAGGGTGATGAAAACTCTTGATTAACGGTCGCCGCAGTGACATAAACACCGCTCTCAGCGTGCGGCCGTGGCGGAATTGGTAGACGCGCAGCGTTGAGGTCGCTGTGGGTTAATAGCCCGTGGAAGTTCGAGTCTTCTCGGCCGCACCATTTTCTCCCCCATCGTACCCACGATACCCACGTCAACTCACTGTTATCCCGAGCTTTTCGGTGTGTAACTGCGTGGGTGGTTTGTTCAT
>JBFPJN010000007.1 GCA_040839025.1 Alphaproteobacteria bacterium LSUCC0719 | reverse complement strand
AAACAGGTTCGCGGGATTCAGAATCCGCAGAGTTGCAGGCAAGCACACAGGATAAGCCGCTTCCCGAGCGCGCCATTTCCAAAGCTTCAAGGTCCGTGGGCCGTGGTTCAAGTGACTGTTTCCAAACGATTAACGTTCTGGAACAGGAGCTTGTGTTTGCATGGTGTGGGTAAGGTCTCCGGTATACTTTTACAATCGCAACGGCACGTACTACTTCTCTCGTGCTGTTCCTTCTGATCTTCGTCATCGCTTTCCCAAGCGGAAGATCGAGGTCTCCCTTCGCACAAAGTCAGAATCAAAAGCTGTCAGATCTGCTGCCGCCCTGTCCGACAGGCTGGAGCGATACTGGGACAGTTTTTGGCGGGACGCTGACAGGCACTCCTCCAGCGCGTCCGTACCCCGCACCGCTGCCGTGGCCAATCAGGCCCGAACCGTCACACGACACCGGTGGTCTCATTGTCTTTTGTCAGTATCAATCGTACCCTAAATTTACGATATTAACATACTGTTTTTGCATGCTAAATTCAGGGATGAAATAACATAAATGCCATCGATAATTTGACGTTTCATTGTTAAATCACATTGCATTTATGACGGATTTGTGATGTTTGTATCGCGAGTTGGGTTATCTGTATCCTTCGAGTTTTTTTGGTGTAGCGGGTGAACGAAAAACCCAAGACGATAAGCTTGATCATTCCGGTTCTGAATGAAGAAGACACCGTGGCTGGCTTTATAGCGGAGGTGGCCGGTCACCTTAGCGATATTCGCGACTATCGTTTCGAATATATCTTCGTCGACGATGGTAGCACTGATAATACATTGCCGAGGCTTCGTGAATTTGCCGCCTCTGGCATGCCAGTGCAAATCATCGAGCTAAGCCGCAACTTTGGCAAGGAAGCAGCCTTGTCGGCTGGCATTGATCATGCAGGGGGTGATGCGGTCATTCCCATTGATGTCGATCTTCAGGATCCGCCACATGTTATCGTAGACATGATTGCCAAATGGGAAGATGGCTGGGAAGTGGTTCTTGCACAGAGATCTGATAGATCGAATGATTCTCTAGCCAAGAGCCAGAGCGCCCGGCTTTTCTACTGGATCCACAACCGGTTTAGCTCGCCTGGCATCCCAACAAATTGCGGTGACTTTCGATTGATGGACAAAGTCGTGGTAGCCGCCCTGCGACGACTGCCAGAGAACCAGCGGTTCATGAAGGGTTTGTTCGCCTGGGTTGGATTCCGCACTACTTCTGTAAGTTATGTGCGTGAGACGCGTTCTGCAGGGCAGTCAAAATTCAATTTTGGTCAGCTTCTGGATTTTGCCATTCAAGGCTTTACCAGTTTCAGCCTTGCCCCCCTTCGACTATGGCATATTCTTGGACTTGTGGTGTCATTAATGTCGTTAGTGTTTGCGACATTCATAGTTGTGCGGGTTCTCGTCTACGGCATTGATGTGCCGGGTTACGCATCACTGATGGTCGTGTTGCTGTTCCTTGGCGGGATGCAATTGATTGGCATCGGTGTGCTTGGCGAGTATCTTGGGCGTAGTTACTTCGAGTCGAAACGTCGTCCGGTTTACATCATCCGCAAAATTCATTCTGGCGAGGACTATTGAAGGCTCATCAGCAATGGATCTGAAGGAACTTGAACTTGCTGGAGATGATGCGGCGAACCATTGGTATTATCGTTCCAAATCTGAAATGATGCTTTCGCACCTGTCAGGATTGAAACTGGACAGCGTAATGGATATCGGCTCTGGATCAGGGTTTTTTGCCCGGCAGATACTGTCGCAAACCACTTCCCTTAGGGTCACCTGTGTGGATCCTGGCTACGCGTCCGACACTGCAGAGCAGATTGGGAACAAGACGCTTCGCTTTACCAAATCTGTCCAGAGCACCGATTGCGACCTGATGGTGATGATGGATGTCCTAGAACATATTGAGGATGATACAGGCTTCCTTAATTACTATGCAGGTATTGCGCACCCTGGAACACATCTGTTCGTGACTGTTCCCGCATTTCAATTCTTATGGAGTGGTCATGACGTCTTTCTAGAACATTTCCGACGCTACACACTTGATAGCCTGACCGAACTTGTAAGCGGCGCTGGCTTCAAGATTATACAATCACATTATTTCTTCGGCGCGGCGTTCCCGTTCGCAGCGGCAATGAGGCTGAAAGAGCGGATAGCTCCAGGTGGATCTCCACAAAGCAATATGCGTGTTCATGGCAAACTGGTGAACCAGATTGCCTATCGGATATGTCGGGCCGAAACGGCGCTGATGAAACTAAACAAGCTTGCTGGTCTCAGTGTTGTTATGCTGGCCCGTAAATCTGATGGCTAGGCAGTAGAAGCCGTGTCTTTTCTGTCACGCTTCGTCAAGTTTGGCCTCATTGGCGTTGGCGTGACCGCCATTCATGTGGTGGTCGCAGCTACGCTCGTTGAATCGTCTATGGCCGCGCCTTCCACAGCAAACGGTATTGCTTTTATCATTGCCGCCACCGTTTCGTTCATGGTCAATGCGCGCATTACCTTTGGGGCAAAACTGGAAGTCCGTTCCTTTATTCGGTTTCTCAGTGTCACAGGCGCCTGCGGTGGATTATCCGCGGCGATCGCCGCAGTTGCCGATGCACAGGGCCTTGATTACCGAATTGGAATTGTGGCGGTGGTCGCCACCATACCGGTTCTGTCATTTCTGCTTCATAACTTCTGGAGTTTCAGACAGTTAAAATGAGCCTCAGGACGCCTTGTCAACGGCATCATCTAACGGCCGTCGGCGGCGCGTCCACCATATCCCGCCAATCATAGTGGCAATTGTGATTGCGAACGCTGCACCAGCAACCAAATTCAGCACACTGCGAAGCGCAGAAGTCTTTGCCGACAAATTACCATAGACAGTCAGCAACTGAAGATCATTGAACTGTTTGGCATTGAAATGTGCTCCGGGACGACAGGTGTTTTCGTCAGGATATACATAGCAGGACGGGTTCTTCATCGGCAGGAACCCGTTCTGGTCGGGTATGTTGATGGCGCCGACGCGAAGATATCGGCGGTCAAGATTTTCGAGGCGGTAGCCAAACATCGGCTCATAACAAAAGGCATTCGACAACCCGTCAACAAACATATGGTCAAAATCCGAGGAGACAACTGCCTGCCGCGTACCGTCTTTGTTTGTCTTGATCGGGGCCCCTACAGCAAAGATCTCTTTGTTTCTGCCGCTTTGCCAAGAATCGACAACAAATGCACGGTCATACCCCTTGGTTTCATGGGCCAAATGGGTGTTGTGGATAAAATATTGCTGTCCGGCAAGAGCGATCGATAGAGTCAAAAGCGGGACGAGATGAACCTTGCTGACATGTCGCCAAGTCCATCCTGCTACCAGACAAAGTGCGGGAAGATAGACGAGAAACCAGCGAAGCATGTTGCTTGAATCACCCAGCAAAGGCGCCGCCTTTAACACTGCATTCCATGATGGTGTGTACACATTCAAGATAATGGGCAAGAGCAGGATGAGGCCAGTTGCTGCGGCCCGCATTGGAGATCCGCGAAGCCAAGCCCACGCCAAATTAACATAGCCGCCCTCGGCGCGATGCCCCATGAAAATGCCACCACCGACCACCAGCAGCCATAAAGGTGACACCGAATAGTTCCATTCATGCCAGCCAAGCGTGAATTTCGCGTTCTGCAAAATATCGTTGAGAAGAACTGTGCCAGGAACCCACAGAACAGTTTGCAGGACCAGCAGTGGAAGATCGGTAAGCGCGACACCCGGAAGCGGGTATAGATCGCGTGGCAAGTTACCAGTGACCGCCAGCATTGCTTCTAGTTTGGGCGCAGACATTAGCAGCGCGGCAACCGACACTCCGCCAAAGACGAGAAGCCAATGGTGGCAGCGCTCAGCAAAGCCACCACAGACAACGAGTAACAGCAGGATCATGGCTGCAATCTGCAATATCATGACGCCCGCACCGCCATAGACGATGGAAGTTGCCAGCAGACTTGCCATGCCACCAAGGGAAATTGCCTGTGCCAACCGCCCCTTGGCAAAGTTCCTGACCGCGAACAGCATCAGCATAGAAACAACCGACGCAAACCCCACATTGAAGAAGGTCAAATGCCCGACTATCATCCGCGTCAGCAGGAACCCACTGAAGGTCATCAATATTCCGCTGATCGCTGCCGACATATGGGGTAGGCCGGCAAATCTTGCACACCCGTAGATTCCCAGGCCAGCCGCGGCTGACGAAAGAACAAAAGTCAATTTAACGCCGGCCACGGGGCCAAACAGGCTTGACAGCAATTGTGGCAGAGACAACGCAACAGATTGTGGATTGGCAAACTCGAAAATACCGGCGCAGAAAGAGGCTGTGTATTCCTTAAGACCTAAGCCGTTAGCAAGATAGAAAAGGTGATTATCAAGTAGCCGGGGCAAAAAATAGGCATAGTCGTGACCGTAGAGGGTAACCAGGTTCCACGCCAGCACTGCCAATGCCAACAGGCAGGTTATTGCGACGGCCACAAAATGCTTTGTGTAACCATCAGAAGAGGAGGAAAGCATAGCTACCTGACATCACTAAATTAGACCAAGACCGTAACTGATTGTTTGCAATGTTTGCAAGGAACTCGTCTTAATCCAGGCTACTAGATTTTCTAAATACCACATCAATAGCAAGGCTGAACCAAGCTAAGTTTAGGGTGGCCAAACTCAAGACCAAAAATTTGCTGAGTTGGCAAATAATCACCCTTCTTCCCCCCATCCATCCTCCGTCTCCGGTCCGAGGCACAAGCAATGCCAAAGCAAGGTCTTACCCTTCTGATCAAATCCATGAAGATTTAGCAGTCATCCCTAATAGTTCTGATCCGAGGTGGCTCAAGATCCGCTGATTGGAATGCACGAAACATTAACCTCAAAGCTCTATCCGTGGACTGCAACCCAGAGTTTAGGTAGGATTTTGCAAGTTGGCCTTTAAGGGCGCTTTTTTAATCTGTTGATATAGATGGGTTCAGTCACGGGATGGCGCTTTGAAACCTTTTGGATGCGGTGATCCTGATGCTTGAGCTCTATTATTTCCCAACAGCCACTTGCGGATATAAGGCACGATTGACGCTAGCCGAAAAGGGCGTTGAATTTGTGCATCGGGTTCTCGACCGTGATGCAGGTGAATTGGTTACACCACATTATTTGAAACTAAATCCGAATGCCGTGGTGCCAACCTTGGTTCACGATGGCCATGTGATTATCGAATCCTCGATTATAATGGTTTATGTCGATGAGGCCTTTGAAGGCCCGGCGCTGCGAACAAATCATGCCCTTGAACGTGCACGCTGTGCAGCTTGGCTCAAAAAAACAGATGATGCCTATCTTCCCGCCCTTGGCGCGGTAACCTACGGCATTTTCCGGCGCAAGGAGGTATTGCGCCAATCACAGGCTGAACTTGATGCCTACTATGCCGCGATCCCCGATCCCCGACGGCGAGCCCAGCGCCGGTCTGTAGTGGAAGATGGCATTCATTCCGGCGAGGTAACCGAAGGGGTGCGCACGCTTGATCGCATGCTTGGCGACGTCGAGGTGGCGTTGCAGGAAACACCCTATCTTTCAGGGGCCAGTTATGGCCTTGCGGATGCCGCCCTGACCCCCTTTGTGTCCAGATTGAACGAGCTTGGATTTGCATGGATGTGGGGTAGTCTGCCGCGTCTTGATGCGTGGTGGCACAAAATTCGGCAGCGAGACTCCTTCGGCACGGTATTCAATGCATTCCCAAATGTGGCTAGACAGCAGGCAATGCTACAGGCTGGTGAAGAAGTTCGCGAAGAAGCCATCAAAATTCTTGCCAGAAAATAGAAGGCTCTTTTTCAGTTGGCCGCAGTTCCAGTGACCGGGCGGTCAGAGCTGATTAGCCATTAGTTTGGACTTAATTTCTTTGAACGCCTTCGTCCACAATCCAGATGACTCCTGCCTGTGAAGGCTCATCGTGGGGTACCACAAGCTATCATTTCTTCCTAGCAACCATCTGAAATCAGGCTTTCGAGGTAAAAGCACATTTACAGGAACACCCAATGCACCAGCCAAGTGAGCAACGCTGGTGTCGACAGTAACCACTTCATCTACCAAAGTGCATAATGCTGCCGTATCTGAAAAATCCTTTAGTGCATCTGCAAAATGCCGGAGGTTACCCTTTGTTTCCAGAATTGATGCATCTTTCTCGCGTATGTCTTTTTGAAGGACAATTATTTCGCAGTCTTCAGGGATTGCTGCCAAAAATTGACCAAGAGGTATGCTTCGATCATGATCATTGGGGTGCGATGGGTTACCACTCCAGACAATGCCAATCCGCATGTTGTGTTGCGGCCCCAGCCTATTAGACCAATCGGCAACCTTAGTCTGGTCAGCTTGCAGATAGGGCGTGACGCGGGGAACCGTCTTCAGCGTTGTGCCCAAAGCGAGCGGCAAACTCATTAATGGGCAATGATAATCAAAAGGGGGAAGTGGCGATCCATCCGCCACCAAAACATCAACGCCTTCAAGACTTTTTGAGAGTTCAAATAGGGCCGTCTGTACTTTAAGGATAACGTTACCACCAAGCGTCTTCACCTCATTGGAAAATCTACTGAACTGAATTGTGTCGCCAAATCCTTGTTCCCAATGCAGAAGTATCGTTTTTCCCTTTAAACTTTCCTTTCCTAGCCAAAGAGACTGACTAAATTTCAGTTTTTGTTTCAGTTCATTCGTGCTCCACCTACTTTCGTACAAGCGCCAACCATTTTCAAAATCCCCGGCCACCAACAATGCTAGAGATTTACAAAATTCCGCGTCTTTAAAACCTGGCTTTGATTGCAGCGCGTGGTCGAATGCATGTGTTGCCAGAGAAACTTCATTGAGGTCCAAAAGGACCTTACCTCTATTCAGATGGGCTTCAGCATTGTGCGCATCCAAGCTGATGGCCTTATCAAATAAGGCAAGTGCCTGGTCGAGATTCCTTGCTTTATGGTGAAGGATCCCAACATTTATGTTCGTGACCGGATTTGCCTGCCCCAGCCTGATGGCAAGGCCTGATATTTCCCATGCGTCCTGAAATTTTTCCTGCATAACAAGAGATGCAAGAAGGTTGGATACAGCTGATTCCCGTTCGGGCATAATATTCAGGGATTGTCGAAAAGCGGCCTCTGCTAACGCCCAATTTTCAAGCTGTGCTTCACCAAGCCCTTCTAGAAAAAAGGCTTTCGCTCTTTCGAATTCATCTGAAGGATCGGCCATGCTCTACAAAAGACATCAACAACGGCTAGGAAGAAATTTGGATCGCTATTCCATCTAGGGTTATGGCGAATGCCGTAATATTTTGTCCAATAAATTCTTGTGCCGCTTCGCCCCAATAATGATAAGAATATGAGGTCTTGACCGTCACCAGAAGATGTCCACATGGCGTGTCAATATCCATCGTTTTCCTGCGCCAGAAAGGACGGGCGCGCACAGAACCAGCAATCTATAAATACACTAGAGACGCCCTTTGAATACTGAAAACCGGATAGCAAAAGGTGAAGATGAAAACCCTTTTAGGGAGATGGGTTTCATTCAGTTCTGGATTGTCTCAACACTCTTCTGGATGACGTTCCCTGCATCTTTTGTCATCTGCTATCTGGCAATGGGTTCGCTTAGAACCAAACAACTCATCAAGGCGCTTGTGAATGACTTCTTACAGACACTTCTCGTCATTCTGGTGGCCGCCTGCATCATCATCTATGTCATCTACCATTATGTCTCTGCTTGGTTCTGAAACGCCTCATAAGAAAAACCAGAGCTGATTTACGAGCAAATGCCCAAGGCACATTTTCGGAGCAGACAAACGATCACGGCCTGCGCCCATATGGTGTTGATGTCGCGGCCTTGGAAACAGGATATCTTGGTCCCAGCAATCTGCGACACGCTTGCCACGCGGTCTGGCGGCATCAAAATCCTTTGCATTGTCGGCCAGGGGTAGAAAGTGCGTTATCGGGTCACTTTCCGCAGCGCCTCGGCGACATCCTCCATCACCTGGCCCCAGTCACGTGTTTTATCCTGCCGGAACAAGGTCATGGCCGGATACCAGGGCGAATCAGCTCGGTCCAGCATCCACCTCCAATCCGGCGTGAATGACAGCATCACAAGGCTTGTCTTTCCAAGAGCCCCGGCGATATGTGCAAAACTGGTATCAACCGAAACAACCAGATCCGACAGGGCGCATATGGCTGCCGCGTCTTCGAGGTTGGTGCTTTTGGCAAGCGGAACTCTGAGATGCGGCAATGAGCGGGCAAGCTGTCTTTCTGACTTGTCGAGATCATGATGCAGACAGATCCAGTCAAATTCAGGCGACAGATGATGCGCGATATCATCGAGACGTGCGCTGCGATTATGGTCATTCGAATTATTGGGGTTGCCGCGCCATGCCACCGCCACACGCGGTCTGGAAGAGGTGCCAAGCCGCTGTGACCAGTCTTCGATGCGGTCAGGAGATACCGCTAGGTAAGATGTCGATGCGGGGATGGTTTCAAGCGTTGTCTTGAAGGCTAGAGGCAGGCTCATTAACGGGCAATGAAGGTCAAATGTGGGCAGGGTGTCATGCTTGCCAATGAGATGGTCTATACCCTTCATTGCGGTAAGCAGCGGATGCAAGGATTCTGGCGCCTCAACCACGACCCTGGCGCCGAGGTCGGCCACCATCGGCACATATCGGATGAACTGAACGGTGTCACCAAGCCCCTGTTCGCTGTGAAGCAGGATTGTCTTGCCGGCAATGTCGCTGTCACCGCCCCATAGAGGCTGTTTAAAATTACGCTTTGGCGAACTCAACTTGGTTTGTCGCCACCGCCATTCCCATAGTGCCCAGCCAGTCTCAAAATCACCCCGCAGCAGCAGCGCGATGCTCTTGTTGAAAGGGGCGCCAGCGAAATCGGCATCCGCGGTGATGGCCCTGTCATAATCAGACAGTGCCTCATCAATTCTGTGCATATCCTTCAGCACATTGCCGCGGTTATTCAGCGCCTCGACATAATCAGGCCTTAAGCTAATTGCCTCATTGAAACAGGCCAAAGCCTCATCAAGCCTCATCATATCATGAAGCAATGTACCGCGGTTGTTCCGGAACGTTGGATCATTGGGCACAAGCTCTATCAACCGGTTATTATCCAAGAGAGCCTCATCGAACCGCTGCATACCCTGTAACACCAGTGAACGATTGTTCAGCGCACCCGCATGATCGGGAACCGACCTTATAGCAAGGTCAAAGTCAGCCACTGCGGTCGCAAGCTTGCCAGCAGCCCACTCCATGGTTCCCTTGTTGAAATGCGCCTCGGCATGTCCTGGCTGCAGCGCCAGCGCCTTGACGAAGAGCGCTCGGGCCTTCGTATGCTGGCCAAACTGTGCATTGACCACCGCCAGCAGATGCATGGCGTCAAAATGTTTAGGCGACAGTTGGAGGATCTGCTGATAAATACGACCTGCTTGTTGCAGATCGCCCCGTTCATGGAGAACCATGGCTTTGTGTAACAGGCCTGGAACCAGGGATGCCCTGCCAAATCCCGAATTCAAACCCGGTTTCATTGGCATTCTCGGCACGGACCACTCCTTCAAACACGGCACGCCGTTCCAATCAAAGGCCTGCCACCATGGCCAAGGGCGCTGAGTTACCATACCCCTTAGTGACAGTTTGACAAGACAGCCGACAAAGCCAGCACCCCAATATGCAACCCCTGGCAAATATTAACCCAGCCCACCTGTCTTCAGCTCGAGATGATCAGGGTCATGTCGTGTTTCAGCCCTGGTGTATCGACGACATGCACATCGCCAAAACGCTGGCGAAGCTGCAGAAGAATTGCCTGTCTATCGGCATAGAAGATATGGTTGCTAATGGCCATCCTGCGGCGGCCAAGCAGATTCAGAACCATGCCATGTCGGCAATGAGGGTGGCAGATTTCCAGCTGGTCGAGGATATAGCGCTGCCACCGCACCGCATCGTCAATCATGCACAGGTTGAAGGTGCCAGAGAACAGCGCATAATCGACAGGCCTGGACGGCAGGCTGCCGAGGCGAAAGCTGGCCCGCCTGTCCGGAAACCGCTGATGGCAGGCCCTAATCATTGCCGGGTTGATGTCACAGCCGACATACCCCCAGTCGGCAAAGGTATTGCGCAAGGACATATAGTCAAGAAGCGCCCCATAGCCACATCCGATATCCGCGATCACTGGTGCCGGGAGTGAATCGCCACCTATCCGGGATCTGTGCTGTCCTATGGCCGCAAGAAGCGCAGCAAATCTCGCATTCTGACTTTTCGCCGAGTTCCAGAACACGCCCTGCGGGCTGGCACCATGCCGACCCAGCGCGGCCGTATAGGCACGGATCACCCCAGCTTCGATGGAGAATGGCCACAATGCCGACAGCCTGCCTATCATCGCCTATCCCCGCCTTCCGGTACCAGCGCACGCCAATGTGCAATCCTGCCCATCCATGCCCCCCATCCCATGCCCCAGCTATATTGGCAAGCAGGCCAGAGGGAAAGGCTCGAATCGATCTCGAAACCAGAATGGGAGGATACCGCATGCTGGGTGCTTTTCTTGGCGGCGGCTTTGCGCTTCAATAGCCTTGGCCAAGCAGGTTTGATCAGAAGCTGGGGAGATACGCCATGTCGGAAACATTGTGGGAAGTCTATGCCGTCAAATATGCCGACCGCAACAATCGAACCAGATTCGAGAGCTTCATGTTCGACCCGCTGCACCAGCAGCCTCACCCGATGGATTACTTTGTCTGGGTGCTGCGATCAGGCAACCGTACCATCCTTGTCGATACCGGCTATGACACCGAAGAGGCAGCGCGGCGCGGCAGACCGATCCTGTGCCACCCGGTCAAGGCCATCGAGGCGCTTGGCCTGACATCCGATGATGTTAATGATGTCGTCATCACGCATCTTCACTACGATCATGCTGGCACGCTGGGATCATTTCCTCGCGCAACATTCCACCTCCAGCCAGCAGAAATGGCCTATGCCACCGGCCCCTGCATGTGTGAGGACATATTGCGAAAACCCTTTACAGGGGCGCATATCTGCGACGCGGTGACGGCTGTTTTTTCGGGGCGGGTCAGGTTCAAGGAACGGGATGATGCTGTGGCTGATGGCGTTACCGTGCATTGTGTTGGCGGCCATTCCAAGGGGCTGCAGGTTGTCCGGGTGAAAACCGCCAGCGGATGGATGTGTCTGGCCTCCGACGCCACGCATTTCTATGAGAATTTCATCACCAGGGCGCCGTTTCCAATCGTTGTCGATGTTGAAGAGATGCTGCATGGCTATGACCGTATCCAGTCACTTGCCAGCCGCAACGAGATGGTGATTCCAGGACATGACCCGCTGGTGACAACGCTTTACCCCGGTTTCGGGACAAGCGGTTTTGTCTGGCGGCTTGATGGTGGGCCGACAGCAAGCCTGCCAGACAGTTTCACCTGATATGGCAGGCTTGGACAGGCTGGGTCAGATACAGGCTTCGAACAGCGCGCGTAGATTATCCGCTGTCAACGGCACCGGGTTACCGCCACATGACGGGTCCTCAAGCGCCATCGCCACCAGATCATCCATCCGGTCAACGGTTACGCCCATTTCACCAAGCCGGCGGGGAATCCTGAACCTGTCATTGAAGGTCTGTACGAACGCACAGAATCCGTCAAAGCCGCCATCGATGCCAAGATAGGGTGCCGCGCGATCAAATCTGTCCCTGATCTGAGGCGCGTTCATCGCCAGCACCGCAGGCATGCATACAGCATTTGTGGTGCCGTGATGCGTATTGAAGACGGCACCAACGGGGTGGCTCATGGCATGGATGGCACCAAGCCCCTTTTGAAAGGCGGTGGCCCCCATTGCCGCCGCGCTCATCATATGGGCGCGGGCCTCTATATCGTCAGGCCTGTCATAGGCACGGGGCAGATTCTCGATCACCAACCGCATGCCTTCGAGCGCGATGCCCTGTGACATCGGGTGATAATGCGGACTGCTGAAGGCCTCGACACAATGCGCAAAAGCATCAAGGCCGGTGCCGGCGGTGATGAAATCCGGCATCCCGACAGTCAGCTCTGGGTCGGCAATCACGACGCTTGGCAGCACTTTCGGGTGAAAGATGATCTTCTTCACATGGGTCTGTGAATTGGTGATGACACTGGCCCGACCGACTTCAGACCCGGTGCCGGCAGTTGTCGGCACAGCGATGATCGGCGCGATGGCGTCGGCATCGGCGCGGGTCCACCAGTCGCCGATATCCTCAAAGTCCCAGACCGGGCGCGACTGTCCCGCCATGAAGGCAACCATCTTGCCAAGATCGAGGCCCGAACCACCGCCAAAGGCAATCACACCATCATGTCCGCCGGCCCTGTAGGCCGCGATCCCAGCTTCGAGATTCACTTCATTCGGGTTCGGGTCGACATCGGCAAACAGCGCGTGCTGAAGCCCGGCCGCCGCCAGACAGTCCATCGCCCGCGCGGTAATCGGCAAGCCGGCAAGGCCACGGTCGGTGACCAGCAATGGGCGGCTGATGCCAACCTGCGCACAGGCCTCGGCAAGTTCTGAGATCCGACCGGCGCCAAAGCGGATCGCCGTCGGATAGGACCAGTTTCCGGTAAGGTTCATCATGTAACTTTCTTCAGGTGATAGGATTTCGGACGGGTCAGATTATGAAAACCGATGACTGACAGACCGCCACCACGGCCCGTATCCTTGACCCCGGTCCAGCACAGACCCGGATCGAGATAATCGGCACGGTTCAGAAATACGGTGCCCGTCTCGACACGGTTGCCAACAGCCTCGGCCCGGTCCACATCGCCTGTCCACAGGCTTGCTGTCAGGCCGTAATGGCTGTCATTCATCATCGCGACGGCTTCATCATCATCGCGCACCTTCATGATCCCGACGACAGGGCCAAAGCTTTCCTCGCGCATCACCTCCATGTCATGGGTGACATTTGTCAGCACCTGCGGCGTCAGATAGGCACCGTCATCATCCCCGGCCATGCGGGCGATATGCGCCACCGCACCGGCGGCAACCGCATCGTCGATCTGGCGGCGCACATGGGCGGCAAAGCGGACATGCGCCATCGGTCCCATCGTCGTGTCATGGTCGAGAGGATTGCCAAGCTGGTAGCCATTCACCGTTGCCACGGCGCGATCGACAAATTCATCATACAGGCTGTGATGGACATAGATCCGTTCAATGCCACAGCAGCACTGCCCCGAATTGAACATCGCCGCATCGACAAGCGTCGCCACCGCTGCCTCAAGATCGGCATCTTCCATCACATAGCCTGGATCCTTGCCGCCAAGCTCGGTACCGACACCGGTAAAGGTTCCTGCCGCCGCATGTTCCATCGCGCGGCCACCGCCAACAGAGCCGGTGAAGTTGATGAAATCGAACAGCCCGTCCCCGATCAGCCCGGCAGTGGTGTCATGGTCAAGGCAGAGATTCACAAACAACGATTCAGGCACACCGGCTGCGTGGAACGCGGTCGCAAGACGCTCGCCGGCAAGAAGCGTCTGGGTGGCGTGTTTCAGCACCACCGCATTGCCGGCAATCAGCGCCGGCGCGATGGTGTTGATGGCTGTCAGATAGGGATAGTTCCAGGGTGCAACGACAAACACCACGCCATGTGGCAGACGCCTGATGAACCGCCTGAACTGGGCGTCTTCACCAACCTTGATGTCAGCCAGCGACGCCGCGGCAATCGAGGCCATATGGCCGGCCCGTTCCTCAACCCCGCCAAACTCACCCCCATAGCGAACCGGACGCCCCATCATATGGGCAAGTTCGGGAACAATCTCGTCATTCGCCGCGCCAAGCGCCGCGACCCCCGCCATCACCAGCGCGATACGTTCGTCAAGTGGACGCGCCGCCCAGCCAGGCTGTGCGGCACGCGCAGCGTTGATGGTCGCCATTGCCGTGGGACGATCCAATGCCTTGCGGGTCGCCACCACCGATCCGTCGATCGGGGAAATACAGCGTATTTCAGTCATTATTCAGCTTCCCTTCCGGTCAGGCACGCTCGAACCCGCGTGCCACCTCGTAATCCGTGACAACACGGTCGAACTCTTCAATTTCCCAGGCGGCGGCGCGTGCATAGTGCCGCATGACACCCTCGCCAAAGGCCTCGCGCATCATTTTCGAACGCATCATCGCGGCGCGCGCATCGCGAAGCGTTGCCGGCAGCATGGCCGAACGTCCCTTATAGACATCGCCTGTGGTCGCGGGTGGCAGTTCAAGACCTTCCTCAATGCCGGACAGACCGGCGGCAAGCTGCGCCGCCATCGCCAGATAGGGGTTAAGATCGGACCCGCCGATCCGGCATTCAACCCGCACACCCGGCGTTCCGTCACCGCAGACACGGAAACCGGCGGTGCGGTTGTCGACCGACCAGATGATCCGTGTCGGCGCAAAGGTTCCCTTGGCAAACCGCTTGTAGCTGTTGATGTAGGGGGCCAGGAAATAGGTTGTTTCACCGGCATATTTCAACAATCCGGCAAGATAGTTCCGCATCAGACCCGACATTCCGAGCGGGGCGCCGGCGTCATAGAAGGCTGGCGCGCCATCCTTCCACAGTGACTGGTGGATATGCGATGACGACCCAACCTTGTCATGATGCCATTTTGGCAGAAACGACACGGCGCGCCCCTGCTGCCAGCCGATTTCCTTGGCGGCGTGTTTGGCGATGGTGTGATAATCGGCGGTCAGCATGGCCTCGGCATATTTGATGTTCAGCTCTTCCTGGCCTGTCTCGGCTTCACCCTTGGAATTCTCAACCGGAATGCCAGCCGCCCGCAGATGGTTGCGGAGCGGGCGCATCACATGCTCTTCCTTGGTTGTCTGCAGGATATGGTAATCCTCGTTATAGCCGCTGATCGGGGCCAGATCGGCAAAGCCGGACTTGCGGATTTCATCAAAGCTCTTCTCGAAGATAAAGAATTCCAGTTCGGTGGCTGTCATCGCCTCGAAGCCCATAGCCGCGGCGCGCGCCACCTGTTTCTTGAGAAGTGCGCGCGGCGAATGCGGCACCTCCTGATGGGTGTGGTGATCCAGAACATCGCAAAGCACCAGCGCCGTGCCCTCAAGCCAGGGGACACGGCGAAGGGTCGAAAGGTCGGGCTTCATGATGTAGTCGCCATAGCCGGATTCCCAGGATGTGGCCTCATAGCCATCCGGCGTCGCCATCTCGAGATCGGTTGCCAGCAGATAGTCACAGCAATGCGTCTCTTCCCAGGCGCTTTCGACAAAATGCTCAGCGTGAAACCGTTTGCCGGCAAGCCGCCCCTGCATATCGACAATGCAGGCAAGCACCGTATCGATCGTGCCGGCTGCCGTTTCTGATTTCAGATCCTCAAAAGAGATATGTCCCACCTTGAACCCCCTTGTTGGTGCGCTGATACATCTACGCCACAGATTAGCCATTCACAGCAGCGACGCCAGCCATTTTCAGCCTGAACGGACCGATATAATCGACTATGTTCATTCCGTTAGTCGTTTCTCTCACCTCCAAGACGGTAGATATGTATCAAACCGACCCCCACCGGCTGTGTCACCTTGTAAGCGAGAGCTATATCGCGATGGGGGTGCCGACAGACACCGCCACCCATCTTGCAGACACACTTGTTCAGGCTGATCTGTGGGGGCATTCCTCACATGGCGTGATGCGCACATTCTGGTATGGCGCACGGATTGCCAGCTGGAAGGAAAGTGCCCCGCAGGATGGCATTGCCGAAATCATGTATCCCGGTGAACCGGAACACCGTCACCAGGCTTCGGCGCGCGCAACGGGCCTTGCGCTGCCAGCCGATGTGGTCAGCGATCTTGTCTCGAAAGCATCCTCGCTTGGCATTGCCATATCGGCGGAGGAGCTGGCCTTCTAGCAATCAATCTCTGGTTACAAGCCTCAGACGATCCGGCAGGCTTCGTCGAATTCCAGCCTGGCCGCACGGCCATGAAGCTTTTCCCCATCGCCATAGCCGAGATTCAGCAGGAAGTTGGAGCGCCATGTCGTGCCAGCATAGAACAGCTCGTCGACAACAGCATTCTTGAACCCGGACATTGGCCCGCAATCAAGCCCCATGCCCCGCGCCACCGTCATCAGAAACCCGGCCTGAAGCGAGCTGTTGCGAAGCGCCACCTTTTCCAGCGCCGGTTCGGGAAGCGAGGCCTCCTTTGGCGGGTTTTCCATATGCGGTGCCAAGCGCGGGTAGTTCTCGAAAAAGGCCATGTCATAGGCAATAATGGCTGTTACCGGAGCCGATTTGATCTTGTCGACATTGCCCGGCATCGATGCCTGAAGCAGTTTTTCCCTGCTCTCGGGCGTGGTTACGAAGGTGATTCGCATCGGGCAGGAATTCGATGCTGACGGAGCGAATTTCGCGACCTCGTAGAGCGCACGAAGCTGATCCTCGCTGACCGGCTTGTCAGAAAAGAATTTGAACGAACGCGCCTCGGTAAAAAGTTGCTCAAGCGTCATATCATTGGCCATGAAAACCGTCCTTCTATCTATCGGTGCCATCTGTCGGCGGACCGGGGCAAACCCCCGCTGGACCAGCACGGTGGCCAGTCATGACCCATTATATAGGAATGGCATGTCGGATTTACCCCATTCACCACACGTTTTTTTCACCTGGAAATGTCCGATGTGTGACGTCGGTCAGGGCCTCTGGATCTCGTCGGGCGCAAGACTGCGGTAGATATTGAGTTGCTGCCACTGGTCCTCATTCTTCTGATTGGCATCAGCAAGCCTGTTTGTCAGATTGCGGATCAGCGCGCGCAACACAGGGTCGGCTTCGCCAAGCTTGCGCTGCATGGTAGAGGCATCAATAACATCAATGACGGACGTGCTGGCCGAGACCGCCCGTGCCGTGCGTTCCCGTTCGCCCATGATCGAGGCCATCTCACCAAACAATTCGCCTTCGCCGAGCGTCGCCAGCAGAAATCCTTCACGCGACCGAATTTCGACCTTGCCGCTGTTGATGAGAAACAGTTCATCACTTTTCTCGTTGGTTTCGAAAATCACCTCGCCCTTCTTGAAGGGTTTGCGCACCATGTTCATCACAATCTTCATCGCGCCTTGCTCCCGTTGCCTGCTGCAGATCGGCTCGACAAGCTGCCGGCCCCATGCCAGCATTCATCTTGCAGAGGATAAATATTCCAGTGCAACCACTCTGGAGAGTCCGTTCCATGACGACTTCAACCGGATATACCGGACCGGATCTATGCCGCCGTCAGGCGCATGAGGTCATCGCCATGCTCAGGACGGGCGAGATCAGCGTCAGGGACTGTCTTGACGCCGCCTTTGCCCGGATCGAGGCTGTCGAGCCGGCCATCAACGCCATGCCGACACTCTGCAGGGAGCGCGCCTATGCGGCAGCGGACGGTCTCGATCGGCGCGATCCAGACATCACTCGGAATCTCGCCGGCCTGCCGATCACCATCAAGGATCTGACGATGGTCGCGGGGGTGCGCACCACCTTTGGCACAAAGGGCTTTGCCGATTTCGTTCCCGACACCAGCGACCCGCTTGTCACACGTCTTGAATCGCGGGGGGGTATTGTCATCGGCAAGACCAACACCCCGGAAATGGGTGCCGGTGGCAACACCTTCAACGATGTTTTCGGGCCGACACTCAACCCGTGGAACACCCGTCTGAATGCCGGCGGATCATCGGGCGGCGCGGCAGCATCGCTTGCCACCGGCGAGGTCTGGCTCAGCCACGGGTCAGATCATGGTGGGAGCCTGCGCACGCCAGCCTGCTATTGCGGTGTTGTCGGGCTGCGGCCAAGCCCCGGCCGGGCCGCCAGCGCCAGCCCGGCGGGATTCGCGACCGAGGGCGTGCAGGGGCCGATGGCGCGCTCGGTTCGCGACTGTGCGCTCTTTCTCGATGCCATGGCAGGGTACACACCGGCGCTTCCGATATCCTATCCCGGCCCGTTTACAGACAGTTTCGAGACAGCGGTGATACAGGCGGCAACAGCGCAGGAAGCCCCCAAACTGAAGATAGGCTTTTCCGCAGATTTCAACGGTATGGCAAAGGTTGATCCGGATGTTCTGACACATCTTCTGGGGGTTCTTGGCCAGATGGAGGCGCATGGCACGATCATCGAGGAGACCTGTCCCGACCTAGCCAATCTTGAGCGCACCTATTATACGCTTCGTGGTCTTGATATGGCTGTTGCGGGACGCCGGACACCGAAAACCGTCTCGAATCATTTCAAGCAGACATTGCGGGACAACATCGCGTTCGGGCGGAGATTGACAGCAGACGACATCGCCGACGCGCAGCTGGACAGAACTGTCATTTTCAACAATATGGTCGCCTTCTTCCAGACTTTCGATGTTCTTGCCTGCCCCACCGTCGGATGCATGCCGCATCCACAGACCGAAGAATGGGTCCGGCAGATCGATGGACACAGGCTGACAGGATATATGGACTGGCTCCGCTTTGCCTTTCTCGCGACAACCACAGGCCTGCCTGCCATATCGGTGCCGGTCGGGCCTGGTCCAGACGGCTTGCCGATCGGCATCCAGTTGATCGGACAGCCGCGCGGCGAGGCGGCGCTGCTGGCCGCCGCCCAGATTTTCGAGACTGTCACCGGGGGGCCGGCACATCCCATCGACCCCGTTATCAGCCCTTGATCATCCTTAGGATCCGGCGTGGCAGCCGCCCATCCATTGTCGTCAGCCCACAGATAATCAGGCCAAGTCCGACAAGATGATGCGCCAGCAGACGTTCACCGAGAAACAGAATGCCGAGAAGAATGGCACTTGCCGGCACCAGCATGGTGACAAGTGACAGGTTGGTGGCGCCAGCGCTGGCAAGAATTCTGAAATACAACCCATAGGCAAAGGCGGTGCAGATCACCGCGATGGCGACAACCGCCAGAACCGCATCACGCGACGGCATCGGCAGCATCCAGGGACGGTCGATTACCAGCACGAGTGGCAGCAGGAACAGGCTGGCCATTGTGACCTGTCCTGTTGTGGTCACCAGGGGCGATACGCCAAGGCTCCGGAAGCGGCGACCATAGGCGGCGACAAATCCATAGCTGAGCGAGGCCCCCAGAAGCGCCAGCTGGGCGGCAAGCACGGTTCCGGCATCCTGACGCGCAGCCTGACCCATCATCACTGCGACACCGGCAATGGCGATCAGAATGCCGACAATCTGACGGAGGGATATCTTTTCATCCCTCGTCATCAGATGCGCCATGATGGCGGCAAAAATGGGCGTTGTGGCGTTGATGATCGCAGCCTGACCGGAGGCAACATGACCCTGCGCCCACACGATCAGCCCAAACGGCAGAACATTGTTGAACAGGCCCATGACGGCAAAGGCCCCCAGCAGCCCGGGAAGACGGGGAATCCTGATCCCCTTGAGCCGCATCACCAGCAACAGGATCAGCGCCGCAATGCCGACACGACCAAGCACAATGGTCAGGACAGGCAGTTCACGGACCGCCACAGCGTTGAAAAAGAACGACCCGCCCCAGATGAAGGCAAGCAGCAGCAGCATCGCCCATTCGAGGGCGTGCATCTGGCGATTGATGGCAGGGCCTGTCACGCGGCGGTCCGTCTAGGCACCAGGCGCGCCGAGACCATCCCTGATTTCGGCAAGCCCCCGATGTTGCTGACCATCGGCGGTAAAGTTGTCAGGGCTGAGCCAGGCGTCAAACGCCGCCGCCGCAACCGGCCATTCGCTGTCCAGAATGGAAAACCAGGCGGTGTCACGATTACGGCCCTTGACGACCGCTGCCTGCCGGAACACCCCCTCATGGGAAAAGCCGAGCCTGAGCGCGGCACGCTTGGAACGGGCATTCAGATCGTTGCATTTCCATTCATAGCGGCGATAACCCCAGACCATGAAGACCTGCCGCATCATCAGATACATTGCCTCGGTGCCTATCGGTCGGCGCTGCATCACGGGCGAGAAGTTGATGTGACCAACCTCGATGACGCCGCCGGCCGGGTCGGGGCGAAGATAACTTGCCATCCCGACCGGTCTGGCGGTTGCAGGGTCGATCACGGAATAGAATTGCGGGCTGTCACCAAGACAGGTTGCGTCCAGAAAGGCCTCAAATGCGGACAGGCTATGAAAGGGGCCATAGGGGAGATAGTCCCAGATGATATCATCCGCATCGGTGCGAAAGGCATCATGAAGTCCGGCGGCATGATCCATCCGGAGCGGCTCCAACCGGCAATATCGACCGGTCATGACCTGACGATCCGGCGGATGCGCGCCGGCCCAGCCGGGAACCTCCCGGCCAAGATGGACCACCCTGTCCGATGCTGCCTTTCCCCCTTCAGTCACGACCCGTCAACAATACCTTTCCGGCCCATCCCATTGTGCCTGTGAATAGCGGTCACCGTGTGCCCATCCAACCGGAAGCACCTTTTCGATGGCGGCAAGCGCCGCATCATCAAGATCAAGTCTTGCGCCTTCACAATGCTGGCGCAGATGTTCTGGCGACCGCGTGCCGGGAATCGGGATCACATGTTCACCCTGATGCAGAAGCCAGGCAATCGCCAGCGCGGCGGCGGATGTGCCCATATCAGCGGCAAGCTTCCGGAACCCCTCACCAGCGGCGATGTTGGCCGACAGGTTTGGCTCCTGGAAACGTGGATTGACCTTCAGAAAGGGCAGATCGGCCGCCTTTTCGGGTGAATGCGGTTTGTCGGTCAAAAGCGAACGCCCGACTGGCGAGAAGGCGACAAGCGCTGTTCCAAGCTCGGCCGTCGTCTGGACAAGGCCAAGTTCGGGATACCGGACAGCCAGCGAATATTCGGACTGCACAGCCATCACAGGATGAACGGCATTGGCCCGGCGGAGCGACGATGGCGCGATCTCTGAAAATCCAAAGCCGCCGATCTTTCCCTTCTTGATCAGCCCGGCAAGCGTTTCCGTTACCTCTTCGATTGGCGTCGCCGCGTCGCGGCGATGAACATAGAAAAGGTCAACCCGCTCAACGCCGAGCCGCGCCAGTGATCCGTCCAGTTCAGCTTCGAGATGCGCCGCCGAATTGTTGTATATCCGCGCACCTGTATCGGGATCCTTGGTGATTCCGGCCTTTGTCGCGATCGAAAACAACTCGCCACGCTGATTTCCCTGTTTGGCAAGAAAGCTGCCGATGGCCGCTTCCGACCTGTGCGGTCCATAGACGTTCGAGGTGTCGATATGTGTCACCCCTTCATCAAGCGCTGTGGCGAGGATGGCATGTGACTGCGACTCGTCTGTCGTGCCATAAAAATCGGTAAAGGACATCGCCCCAATGCCGATAGCGGAAATCAGCGGGCCAGAAGCGCCAAGTCGTCTTGTTTTCATGTCAGGTCCAATCAAAGGTAAAAGCCGGGAGATGTCCCGAAAAGGTCATTCACGAGGCACGGCTTTGCTGTCCGATCCCGTCACCGGAACCGGTCAGCACGGCGCGCAACAGCTAGATGCTACTCGAAATCACCTCGGCAGATAAAGGTCACTGTGGCGATGTTGGCCTGAAGCGCCATAGTTTCGACAGTGGCAATCTCATACCCGGCGGCAAGACAGTCATCGCGTGCCATACGCCGCACCTCGATTGGCGGAGACAGAAAACCGGAAAATTCAGTATCCCAGGAATAGACAAGTGGGGGTGGCGGCGGGGGGGGTGGTGGCGCGATCACCTGTGGCAGGACTGTCTGGTCGACATTGCTGGTATCAGGGGTGGAGGCAATCTGGGGTTGCGCGCCGGTCCCTGGATTGCAGGCGGCCAGAATCACGCTGATCAGACCAATCTGGATGGTTGCTGATATCCTGAATTTCACGTCCCGCCCCCGATTCCAAGAGGTTGCACCAGCATAAAGACATTCCCGCCTTTTGGAGCGGGCATGATATGGCGATTCATCTTTTGAGGTAAACCCGCCATAGCGCGCATTTTGAGAGATTTTTGTCCAACGCAATGGGGACGCAATGGGGACGTCATGGGACAGACGCGCGGTCTGGATTGGCGTGATCTGGACTGACAGTGCGGGGGACGCCGGAGCGCCTGGTCAGGTTCGCGGGGCGTGCTTGCTGAGGATGCGCTGCAATGTCCGCCTGTGCATGCGAAGACGCCGGGCGGTTTCAGACACATTGCGACCACACTGTTCGTAAACGCGCTGGATATGTTCCCAGCGGACGCGGTCCGCACTCATCGGGTCCTGTGGCGGTGGAGGCATGCCGTCACCATTGTGGCGAAGCGCCGCCGCAAGGCTGTCAGGATCGGCAGGTTTTGGAAGATAATCGAGCGCGCCCGCCTTGACGGCTGCAACAGCTGTCGCAATGTTGCCAAAGCCTGTCAGCATCACGATCCGGCATTCCGCACGCTTGGCACGCAGTTCGGATACAAGGCTGAGACCCGTGCCATCTTCAAGTTTCATGTCGAGAACAGCGTAGGCTGGTGGCGATTTGCGGACGATGTCGATACCTTCGGCAACAGAGCCGGCATCCATCACCTCGAAGCCGCGCGCCTCCATGGCCCGTCGCAGCCTGGTGCGAAGGGGGGCATCGTCATCAAGGATCAACAGCGAATTGTCGGTCACCACACTCTCTCATTACACATGTTCGCTACAGGCTCGGATGGTTTGCAGCCACCGAGCCGAGCGGGAGGTAAACCTTCACTTCACCACCGCCGCTCTTCGCGTTCCCGTATAATATTGAGCCGCCAAGGGTTTCAATCAAGGTGCTGGCAATAAAAATACCTAAACCACGATGCGCACCCTCGCCGCGGCGAGAGGTATTCCAGGGCGCGCCAACCCGCGCCAGCACCCCGGCAGGAAACCCCGGACCATCGTCACTGATGGTCACAGTCACCTCGTCGACCGTGCAGCGGATCATGACCGTAACCTCTGTTTTGGCGAAGTCGCGCGCGTTACTGAGCAGGTCTTCAAGCGCGTGCATCAATTCCGGGCCCCGTCTGACAAGCGGCATCGGCACCGCCGATCTTTCATCAAACACTACCTTGAATGCAGACGACGCATCGTCTTCAAGGCGGTTGTCGAGGATTTCCTCAATCAGGCTGGACAGCGGCAACGGGGTTTCAAGGTCGAGCGATTCCGCCGATTGATAATCGTCAAGCTCGCCAAGAATAACACGGCATCGCTCGGTCTCGGCACGAAGCAGCATCACGTCATCATAAAGGGGGTCATCGGTGGCAATGTCCTGCGCCAGCTCATGCGCGATCACCGTGATCGTGTTCAGCGGTGAGCCAAGCCTGTGCGCCGCCGCCGTTGCCAGTGTACCAAGTGCCGCCGCCTGCTGTTCGGCGGCAAGTGCAAGCCGCGCTTCGGAAAGCGCTTCATCAAGCCGGCGGGCCCGGGAGGCTATCCACCATGTATAGATGCCTATGAAGGTGGCCGAAAGAATGAGCGCCATCCATAATCCGATGAGATACAGATCGGGATTGGCATCGCGGAGATCGTCGACCGGCAACGGATGGTTGAAAAACATCAAAAACGTGACACAGCCGGCAACAAGCGCGATCAGTTTCAGCGTTTCACGACGGCGCAGGAGTGTCGCCGACACCACGACGGGCGACAACAGCAGCACCGCAAAGGGGTTCAGCAGGCCACCGGTGAAATAGAGAAGTGCCGACAGCTGCGCCACATCGAAAATCAGCGCCGGAAAACTCTGGTTACGGGTCTTTTTCAGGATCATGGTCAGGCGCGTCTGCCAGACATTCATCGCCACCGAAAGACCAATCACAAACAATGCCGGCCCGATCGGAATCTGGATTTCCAGCACAAGAAAGGTAAATAGAAGCGCAAAAAGCTGGCCGGTGAGCGCCAGCCAGCGAATGTTCAGAATCAGGCGGGCATCGTTGGTGGCGGGTGGACTGCCCCTCCGCTCGCGCGGTTGCAGGAATGTACGCATGGCTGATGTGTCAGCCCATCGGCGCTCGGCTGATTTTGGCTCCGTGGCCATTTACCCGGCTTCAGACATCTAGATTGGCCACCCTCAGCGCGTTCTTCTGAATAAACTCGCGACGCTGGTCGACAGCCTCGCCCATCAGGGTTGAAAAGGCATTGTCGGCCTCTTCTTCCTGATCGATCGACACCCGAAGAAGCGTCCGCTGCGACGGGTCGAGCGTGGTTTCCCATAATTGTTCGGGATTCATCTCGCCAAGACCCTTGTAGCGCGAAATCTGCGCGCCCTTGCGGCCGGTCTGGAAAATCGCCAGTGACAGGCCAAGCGGGCCGGAGACCACCGATTCATTCGAACCAAGCCGCAAACTCGCCGGATTGGCGTAAAGTTCCTGCAGATGTGCCGCCATGGCATCAAGCTCAGCCACCTCGGGCGCCATCAGCAGACGCCGGTCAATGACGTAACGTTCGGTGATGCCTCGAAGCTGCCTTGTGACAATCATCGCCGGACCATTCGATGTATCCTCGATCGCGGCCTGCCAGCCCTTCTCAAGTTCGGCTGCCTGGCCTTCAAGCCGACGTGCCAGATAGGCAGCGCCTTCGGCATTGCCGATCATGGCAGGGGTCAGCAGTCCGGCAATGGCGGCCTGTTCAATCACGTCACGATTGCCAAGCCGCCTGCCAAGCTGGTCGATCAGCCTGCCGGCGATGGTGGCCCGTGCCGCGCTGTCATTCAGGTCGGCACCGGCAAGCTGGGTACCGTCCTGCAATGTCAGAACCGCATCCTTCAGCCCGGCTTCCATCAGATAGGTATCAAGCTCGCGCTGGTCTTTCAGATAGACCTCCGACTGACCACGCTTGGCCCGGAACAGCGGTGGCTGCGCGATATACAGAAAGCCGGCCTCGATCAGCGGGCGCATATGGCGGAAGAAGAATGTCAGAAGCAGGGTACGGATATGGCTGCCGTCGACATCGGCATCGGTCATGATGATGACCTTGTGATAGCGCGCCCTTTCGGTATCCATTTCATCATTGCCGACACCGCCACCAATGGCGGTGATCAATGTGCCGATTTCCGCCGATGACAGCATCTTGTCGGCCCGCGCCCGTTCGACATTCAGGATCTTGCCACGCAGGGGCAGGATGGCCTGGTTGCTCCGGTCACGACCCTGTTTTGCCGAACCGCCAGCCGAATCACCCTCGACAAGGAACAGTTCCGACTTGGCAGGGTCACGTTCCTGACAGTCGGCAAGCTTGCCCGGCAGGCTGGCAATTTCCATCACCCCCTTGCGCCGCGTCAGATCGCGGGCCTTGCGGGCCGCCTCACGCGCCGCCGCCGCCTCGAACGCTTTCGAGACAATCTTGCGGGCATCTGCCGGATGTTCCTCGAACCATTGGTTGAGACAGCTTGCGACCGCCGAGTCCACCACCGGCTTTACCTCCGAGGATACAAGCTTGTCCTTGGTCTGGGACGAGAATTTCGGATCGGGAACCTTGACCGACACAATGGCCGTCAGCCCTTCGCGCGAATCTTCTCCTGTCAGCGCCACCTTTTCACGTTTGGCAATCCCGGAAGACTGCGCATAGCTGTTCACCACACGCGTCATCGCTGCCCGGAAACCGGCAAGATGCGTCCCGCCATCGCGCTGCGGAATATTGTTCGTGAAACACAGCGTGTTTTCATGGAAGGAATCGGTCCAGGCCATGGCCAGTTCGACAGTGATGTCATCACGTGTTGTCGTCAGCGTTACCGTGTCATGAAGCGGCGTGCGCGACCGGTTGAGCCATTCGACAAAGGCCGTCAGCCCTCCATCGAAAAAGAACTCGGAAATGACAGGCTCGCCAGCCCGGTTGTCGGTCAGCATGATCCGCACGCCTGAATTCAGGAACGCCAGCTCGCGAAGCCGGTGTTCCAGCGTCGTAAAATCAAACTTGATGGCGGAAAAGGTTTCCTTTGACGGCATGAAGGTGACATGCGTGCCGGCAAGGCCACCGGAATCCCCCGTATCGGCAAGCGGGCCATCGGCATCACCATGCTGGAAGCGAATCTTGTGCTGTCGACCATCTCGATAAATCGTCAACTCAAGCCATTCCGACAAGGCATTCACCACCGAGACACCGACGCCATGAAGGCCGCCCGACACCTTGTATGAATTGTTGTCGAATTTCCCGCCAGCATGAAGCTGGGTCATGATCACCTCGGCCGCCGACACGCCTTCCTCGGCGTGGATTTCGACCGGGATGCCACGTCCATTGTCAGTTACCGTCACCGACCCGTCGGCATTCAGGATCACCTCGACAAGGTCACAATGTCCGGCCAGCGCCTCGTCGATGGCGTTGTCGACCACCTCATAGACCATATGGTGAAGCCCCGAGCCGTCATCGGTGTCACCGATATACATGCCCGGCCGTTTCCTGACGGCATCAAGGCCTTTCAGAACCTTGATGGAGTCGGCACCGTAATCAACAGCATCATCAGGGCTGTCATCGCCGGGAGTGTCATTGCCGGGAGTGTCATTGTCAGTCATAACTCATTCCTCCGACTGCGTTATGCTGGCCATTCCATCAGCTGCCGAAATCGACAGCGACTGGGCTTCAAGGCCTTCAAAATCATTCTGGTCGGTGCCGCTGAACCAGGTCTGCGCCCCAATCGCGCCAACAGCCGCGAACAGCGCGGCACGGCGCGCCACATCAAGATGCGCCACCACATCATCAAGAAGCAGCAGCGGAGGGCGACCGAGACGCCGCGCCTGCAGACGGGCATGCGCCAGCACAACGGCTATCAACAGCGCCTTCTGCTGGCCTGTCGACGCAAGATGGGCCGGTGCGTCGGTCTGGCTGTTGAGCGCAGTCATGTCACTTGCATGTGGCCCGGCAAGCGCCGGGTCACCAGCCACCCGGCGCTCGCGCGCAACGGCGACAAATCTGTCCTCGGCCTGCAATGCCGACCCTTCGGCAAGCCATGTCTCAACCGTTCCGTCAAGCACCAGCCTGACTCCCGGAAAATCAAACCATCCCTGCGCCGCCTCGGCATTCAGATCGGCGATCAAGGCCTGGCGCGCTGCGGTGACGGCAATGGCCGCCTCCGCCAGGCTGGCCTCGATGGCGCTGAACCAGGTTTCGTCCGAACGCCCCTCGGCTAGCAACGCCGCACGTTCGCGAAGAAGTTTGTCATAGCGGTTCGTGCGCCCGATATGCGCCGCGTCAAAGGCGATAACCAGACGGTCGAGAAACCGGCGACGCGCCCCGGGGCTGTCAATGAAAATTCCATCCATACGCGGGGTCAGCCATGACACCGACAGTAATCTGCCAATCTCGGTCTGCGGCACCGTTTCACCATCACGCCGCATGATCCGGCGTCCACTGTCGCTATCGGCTGGCACACCGGTGCCGATGCGGACCTGTTCGTCTGCTATGCACAGATCCGCCGCCACCGCCCATTGCTCGCCACCACTTCCCTGACGTGGCAGATGCTCGGCACGCGCCCGGCGCAGGCCACGGCCTGGCGCCAGCAGCGATATGGCTTCCATCAAATTGGTCTTGCCGGCACCATTTTCACCAAGCAGCAGCACATTTCGTGATTCGATCATCACCCTGCAATCGGCGTAATTGCGAAAATCGTGAAGTGACAGAAACGTCACCTGTGCCTCGGCCTGTCGGCCCGGCTGTGTCTGCTGTCTTTCCAAAAGAACAGTCAAGAACCACTCACACCCGCATCGGCATCAGAACAAACAGCGTCGCCTCGTCACCCGGCGCACGAACCAGGCTTGGCGACCCCTGATCGGCAAGAGCAAATTCGATGGTATCGCTTTCAACCTGCGAGGCGATGTCGAGAAGATAGCGTGCGTTGAAACCAATCTCCATTTCAGCGCCGTCATAGCTGACCTCGATATCCTCGTCCGCGCTCGACGCATCGGTGCTGCTTGCCGACAGGGTCAGCATGCCTGGCTGAAGCCGCATCTTGATGGAACGCGATCTTTCGGACGAGATTGTCGATACCCGGTCAACCGCAGCCGAGAAACTTGCCGCATCAACCTGCATGATCCGGTCATTGCCGCGCGGGATCACCCGTGTGTAGTCGGGGAATGTGCCATCGATAAGCTTGGTCCGCAAATTCACCGTCGCAATGCTGAATTCGGCCCTGGTGTCTGACAGCGCCACGCCAACCTCACCCTCGAAATCATCAAGCAGCTTGCGAAGCTCGGTCACCGCCTTGCGCGGCACGATGATCGACGGCATGCCGGCCGCACCAGCCGGCAGTCCCTGACGCGTCAGCGCCAGCCTGTGGCCATCGGTGGCGACAGCGCACAGATCACCCTGCTCGGATTTGTGAAGATAGATACCGTTCAGGTAATATCTTGTCTCCTCGGTCGAGATCGCAAAACGGGTTGCGTCGATCATGTCGCGCATGTCGGCGGCAGTCAGCATGAAAGCGTCCGGCATCTCGCCAACGCTGATTGCCGGAAAATCCTCGACAGGCAGGGTTGGCAGGCGGAAGTTCGACCGGCCGGCGCTGATCATCGCATGGCCGTCGGCAACGGTGATCTCGACCTCGGCGCCTTCGGGAAGCTTGCGGACAATATCATAAAGAAGATGCGCCGAAACGGTGGTCGTGCCTGTGGTTGCCACCGCACATTCGACCTTGGTGGCGATATCCATATCCATATCGGTGGCGGTCATCGACAGAACGCCATCTGCTGCCTGCAGAACGACATTGGCGAGGATCGGGATTGTGTTGCGGCGTTCCACAACGGATTGCACCTGCCCGAGCGGCCGCAGAAGGCTGATGCGATCAATGGTGAATTTCATGAGCTGTCTCTTCTCTGTTGATCGACCCCTGCAGGATGCGCCGCCTGGCGCCAACAGGATCGTCGGCACCGATGCGCGTCCCGCAGAATGCGATTGACCACAAAATATAGCATGAGAAATTCAAACAAGCATCAAAATATTGACGCTGGCAGCCGTTCAAAGGGCCCCGGACGCATGGCCGCAACTGTCTGAGAACAGGCCTAAAATCAAAATTCAGCTGGCGATAAGCGAGCGCAGCAGCTGAACATCCTCGGCAATCCGCTTGTCACTGCCGACAAGACCCTCGATTGTGCGCACGGCATGCATCACCGTGGTGTGGTCGCGGCCTCCGAACTGGCGGCCGATTTCCGGGTAGGAAAAGGATGTCAGCGTCTTGGCAAGATACATCGCGACCTGCCGTGGGCGGGCGACATTGCGCGCCCGTCGGGCCGAAAACATCTCGGCAACGCGAACGTCGTAATGCGCCGCGACGCGCTTCTGGATTTCGTCAATGCTGACCTGTCTGCTGCTGGCCCGCAGCAGATCGGACAACAGCTCGGCGGCACTGTCGATGGTGATTTCCCGGCCGACCAGACTGGCATGCGCCGCAATCCTTGTCAGCGCGCCCTCGAGTTCGCGGACATTGCTTGAAATACGGTGTGCCAGAAACTCCAGCACCTTGTCCGGAACGGCAATGCGCGCACGCTCGGCCTTGGCCTGCAGAATGCCGAGCCTGAGTTCGTAATCGGCTGGATGGATGTCTGCCACCATTCCCCACCCAAGACGCGAGCGAAGCCGCTCTTCAAGCCCTTCGAGATCGGTTGGCGACTTGTCAGCCGACACGATGACCTGTCGTCCATCCTCGACAAGGGCGTTGAAGGTATGGAAGAACTCTTCCTGCGTCGAATCCTTGCCGCTGATGAACTGCACATCGTCGATCATCAGCACATCAACCGAACGGAACTGTTCCTTGAAGGACATCGTATCGCGGAACCGCAGCGCCTGAACGAAACGATACATGAATTTTTCAGCCGACAGATAGACGACATGGCGGCTGGGATCCTGCTCACGGATATGCCAGGCGATGGCATGCATGAGATGCGTCTTGCCAAGCCCGACACCGCCATAAAGGAACAGCGGGTTGAAGGCCACGGTTGCGGATTCGGCTGTCCGCCGGGCGACCGCGAAAGCCAGTTCGTTCGGCTTGCCGACAACGAAATTGGCGAAGGTGTATCGCGGATCAAGACCGGCCCCCAGCGGCTCGGCCCCCTGGGATCTGGCGCCTGAAGCGGGACGTTTCTGTTGTGACATCCGCGGCGCCTGCTGGGTTCCAAGGCTGATCTCGACCTTGCGAACGGTGCCATACTCAGCCGCCGAAATGACCCGCAGCCGGTCGGCATACTGGCTGGTCACCCGTTCCCGGGCCAGCATCGATGCGGCCTCGAGCGTCAGCGTGCCATCCTCAAGCCGGCTGACGCGCAGCGGCTTGATCCAGTTCCGCCACGCCGCCTCGCCAATATCCTGGCGCATGCGGTTGGTGACACGCTCCCACGCATCATCCATCGGCGCGTCGCTGGCTGTATTTGTCTTTGATGGTTCTGTGGATGGCACCGACGTCGCTGCCGGTGTGCTGTCAGACGAGTCTGGATAGTGTCTGTCTGACATGCAGCCTGCCCCCGTGTGCCTGTGATCGTTGTTTTGATCGATGTCTGTACGTTATGATTGGACCGGTCAACGTCCGTGACCTTGCGACGACATTACTTGCTGGCACTCTGTCTGCGCAAGATGGCCACCGGCGATAAAGGGCAAATAAAGCTGCCAAATCTGCAGAAATTTATGTTGACAGACCAGGACGCCTGACAAGGGCCCCGGAGCCCTAAAGTGAAAAATTTCAGTGTCCGAATCGGTGTCGCATGACATCGCGTCTGAACATGACCAGCCAAGTTGAAATATTGTCGTGCCATCCTCCCGGTGCCGCATGTCGCGCCGATCCGGGCACACGCCAATAAAAAACGCCCAACCGCAAGCGGCAGGGCGTTGATCGCATGCGATTCGGCGCGTGTGTCAGGCAGCGACAGCCTTTACACGGGCAGCAAGCCGCGAAATCTTGCGTGATGCCGTGTTGCGATGCAGAACACCGCGCGTTACGCCGCGCTGGATCTCGGGTTGCGCAACACGCAGGGCGGTGCGGGCACCATCGGCGTCACCGGAAGCAATGGCTGTTTCGACCTTTTTGATAAAGGTACGGATGCGGCTCATGCGGGCGCCATTGATGGCTGCGCGACGCGCGTTGCGGCGGATCCGCTTCTTGGCAGAAATGTGATTGGCCATCGGACCATCCTGTCAATTGTCAGTTGAGGTGCGGCTTATGGCTGATTTCCGCAGGTTCGTCAAGCAATTTTGCACCAGAAATTGGCGCGGCACCACCGCGTCAGCGCGGGCTCAACCTGATTCGCCACAGCCGACCCGTCGACGTGTCGACCTGTGCCAGGTCGAGCAGTTCCCGGCCCCGTTGCCAGCTGCCATCCGACCCGACCCAGCCAAGGCTGGACAAGGCGTCATTGTAATAGGTCATCACACCATCGGGATCTGCCGGTGATGACGCAAACACAAGCACAATGCGGCCACCCGGCGAATCGAAGGCAAAGCCAAGCTCCGGTTCAATCGTCATTTCTGCCATGATCGGCAGGTCGCCAACCCATTGCTGTTGCAGACTGTCGGCGCGGGCGTTGCCAGCGCCAACCATCATGGCCGCCGCAAGGCTTACGGCCAGGACAATGATCATCCTCTGGACCAGCCTCAGGGCCACGGGCAGACGGCGAACAGAAACCAAGGGTGTCAAAGACAGATAGACCATGCGCTCAGGCTACATCAGCGCTGGCAGCCGGGACAGTAAAAACTGCTACGGCCGGACTGGACAAGGCTGCGAATCAACGAACCGCAGACATGGCAGGGCTGACCATCACGACCATAGACCGCAAGTCGCTGCACAAAATACCCGATCTCGCCGCCAGGCTGGACATGGTCACGAAGGCTGGTGCCACCGTCTTCGATCGCCCGCATCAGCACATCCCTGATCGCTGCGGCAAGCCTGTCAGCGCGCTGCCCGCGGATGGTGTTGGCGCGTCGCCTTGGAGAGATTCCCGCGCCAAACAGCGCTTCACAGGCATAGATATTGCCAATCCCGGCAACAAGCCGCTGGTCAAGAAGCGCTGTCTTGACCGGTCCGCGCCGCGCCGCCAGCCCGTCGATCAGCGTGGTTGCCGAAAATTCATTACCCAGCGGTTCCGGCCCCATATGTGCCAGCATGGGATGGGGATCCTGGCTGAACAGATCAATCCAGCCGAATCGGCGGGGATCGTTGAAGATGATCCAGCATGGTTGATCTGCGCCCTGCATTTTCAGGCTCATATGATCATGTTTGCCGATCTCAGGCCTGTCATGATGGATGCGCACCGAGCCCGACATGCCAAGATGCATCAGCATTGTTTCGCCGGCATCAAGCGGCAGCAGCAGGAATTTGCCGCGTCTGGCAAGCGGCCCCACCATTCGCCCTGACAGCCGCGCCGCCAGATTATCCGGCAATGGCCAGCGCAGATCAGGTCGGCCGACATAGGCGGAGTCGATCCGGTGCCCCTCCATGACCGGCGCCAGCGCCCGGCGCACGGTTTCCACCTCGGGAAGTTCAGGCATCGTTCCGCCCCATCCCACCGGGCCGTTCGATAGCAGGTCGCGACATTATATTCGGTCCTCCCGGCAAATTTTCGTGTATCACATCATACAGAACAATCGCCGGCGCCAGCATAGCCGGAAAACCCCGTGACGGAAGGCCCGTCGCACCAGATTATGGACCGGTCAGTATGAGCCAGCGACAAACAATTCCGGGATCGGATCCCGGAGGCGAAAATATCGATTTCGGATTCCGCACCGTACGGCGCGAGGACAAGGCAGGGCTGGTCCGCGACGTGTTCGATTCGGTAGCGACCCGCTATGACATCATGAATGATCTGATGAGTGGTGGCGTTCATCGGCTGTGGAAGGCCGCGATGGTCGACTGGATGGCCCCGCAACCCTATCAGCACCTGGTCGATCTGGCCGGTGGCACCGGTGATATCAGTCTGCGGTTCCTCAAGGCCGGGGGTGGCAGCGCTGCCGTCACCGACATCAATGAATCAATGCTGAATGCCGGCCGCAGACGGCGTGATCTTGGCAAGCTTGCCGACAGGTTGCGCTGGTGTGTCGGCAATGCCGAGGCGCTTCCCTTCGAAACCGCCAGCGCCGATCTCGTGACCATTGCCTTTGGGTTGCGCAATGTGACCAACCGCGATGCGGCACTCGCCGAGGCGCACCGTGTCCTGCGGCCCGGCGGTCGCTTTCTGTGCCTCGAATTCTCGCAGGTCAGCAGCGACATGCTGGCCCGTGCCTATGATGCCTGGTCGTTCAATGTGCTGCCACGGCTTGGCCAGCTGGTTGCCGGTGATGCCGACAGCTATCGCTATCTGGTGGAATCGATTCGTACCTTCCCGACGCCGGAGGTTCTTGCCGACATGTTCGCCGGGGCCGGCTTTGCCCAGGTGCGGGTGCGGCGGATGTCTGCCGGCATAGCCTGCATTCATTCAGGATGGAAACTCGACTGATGCGCGCCTCCAGCTGGCAGATCATTCTGGCAATGCTTCGGCTACCGCTGATTGCCTGGCACCTTGGCCGGGCAGGCACACTTGGCCACATGGCGCAGGTAACGCTTCTTCCGGCGTGGATGCGGCGCTTCTGTTCGCTTGTTGACAGCCTGATCCGCTCGCGCGGGGCGCGCCATGACGCTGGCAGCGCACTTGCCGAAGCGTTGATCCGGCTTGGTCCCGGTTTCATCAAATTCGGCCAGGCGCTGTCGACAAGGGCCGATCTGATCGGGCCGCAGATGGCACATTCCCTGAGCCTTCTCCAGGACCGCCTTCCCGCCTTCGCACCGGATCTGGCGCGCCGTCAGGTCGCGAGCGAGGCCGGCTGCCCGATCGATGACATATTCCGGCGATTTGATGATGTGCCCGTCGCCGCAGCTTCGATTGCCCAGGTCCATTATGCCGAGCTTCTCGACGGGCGACAGGTGGCGGTAAAGCTGTTGCGGCCGGGGATCAGGCGGCGCATGCAGTCTGATACCACGCTGTTCTATTCGCTGGCACGGATTCTGGAATGGCTGGCGCCGAACATGCAGCGCCTGAAACTTGTCACGGCTGTCGACCAGTTCACCCAGATTTCCGACTTCGAGCTTGATCTTCGGCTGGAAGCGGCGGGGGCCGGCAAGCTTGCCGAGAACATGGCCGGTGATGACGGGATCCATGTGCCCTGGGTTGACCTTGAACATACGACAGCGGCAATGCTGGTGATCGAATGGATCGAGGGAATCCGGATCGACGATGTCGACGCTCTGGCCGTCGCCGGGCATGACATCGAACGCATTACCGAAATTGCCGCACGCTGTTTCTTCAATCAGGTGTTCCGCGACGGATATTTTCATGCCGACATGCATCCCGGCAATATCTTCATTGCCCCCGATGGCACGCTGGTGCCGATAGATTTCGGGATCATGGGGCATCTCGATTTTGCCGACAGGCTGTTTCTGGCGCGGCTTTTGACGGCGATGATCGACCGTGACTATGACGCGGTGGCACGCCTTCACGCCGATGCCGGGATGCTCGACGAAACCGTCCCGCTGGCATCCTTTGCGCAATCCATCCGCGCCGTTGCAGAACCGGTGATGGGCAAGCCGCTCGGTGATGTGTCGCTTGGCACCGTTCTGGGGCAGATCTTCCAGCTGTCAAACAGGTTTGCCATTGACGTCCAGCCGCAATTCAATCTGCTTCAGAAAACCATGATGATGGCCGAAGGTGTGGCGCGTCAGCTGAACCCGGAGGCCAATATGTGGATGCTGGCACGTCCGCTCGCAGGCCAGTGGATGCAGGATCAGGCAAGCTTTGCCAAGCGGGCCGAAAGCCTGCTTGAGGATGCGATGATGCTGATGGCGCGGTTGCCGCGCATTCTGAGCGCACTTGAGGCACACCGGGAACCGGCACCGGTGGCCAGCAAAAACTCGTGGCCTTTTGTGACAGCCCTGCTGGCGCTTGCCATTGCCTTTGTCGCAATATTCACATAAATTCAAATAAATTCACAATTCGAGACCATTTATGAAAAACTGTGATCTGCCAGCCATAATCACCGCGCTTGGCGGGCGTCAGGCGCTACAGGATCTTCTCGGGGTCGGTCCCAGCGCGGTCAGCAACTATCTTGCCAGAGGCACGCTGCCACAGCGGGCCCATGCGCCGGTCTGCGAGGCCTTGCGGGCGCGGGGATACCAGATCGATCCGGGAAGCCTGGCGCTGTCCACCGGTGAAGACCTTCAGGCCGCGGATATCGGGCGTCGTGTGCTGCTGATCGTTGGTGGCGGTATCGCCGCCTACAAGGCGCTCGAAGTGGCCCGACGGCTTCAGGATCACGATATAGCGGTCACCGGTGTCATGACCTCTGGCGCGCAGCATTTCATCACCCCTCTCAGCCTGTCCGCGCTGACCGCGCGAAAAACCTTCACCGATCTGTTTTCGCTGACCGACGAGGCGGAGATGGGCCATATCCGGCTGGGCCGCGAGGCCGATCTCGTACTGGTCGCGCCGGCGACAGCCAACCTGATGGCGCGGGCCGCGAACGGTCTGGCCGATGATCTGGCCACAACCATCCTGCTGGCGACCGATGCGCCGGTCCTGATGGCCCCGGCCATGAACCCGGCAATGTGGGCCAATCCGGCGACGCAGGATAATCTGGCGCGGCTTCGCGCCCGCGATGTGCAGTTTGTCGGCCCGGCTGCCGGGGACATGGCCTGTGGTGAAGAGGGCACCGGACGGCTGAGTGAGCCAGCCGAGATCGTCAGCGCCGCCTGCCGGATTCTCGAGTCAAAACCAGTCCCGGCAAATGGCGGTCCACTTGCCGGGCGTCACGCCATTGTGACCTCGGGGCCGACTGTCGAGCCGATTGATGCGGTCCGCTTTATTGCCAACAGGTCATCCGGGAAGCAGGGACACGCCATTGCCGCCGCACTGGCCGGTCGCGGGGCACGGGTCACGCTTGTCAGCGGACCAGTCACCATACCGGCACCGCAGAATGTCGACCTTGTATCTGTCGAAACGGCGCGCGACATGCTGGCCGCCTGTGAGAATGCGCTTCCAGCCGATCTTGCTGTCTGCGCAGCCGCCGTCGCCGACTGGCATATCACCGACGCGCATGCGGGCAAGATGAAAAAAACCGGTGACAGGCCGCCCGTGCTGACGCTTGCCGAAAATCCCGACATTCTGCACCATCTGTCAAATCACGCCAGCCGACCACGGCTGGTCGTCGGCTTTGCCGCCGAGGCCGAGGATCTGCACATGAACGCCATGGCAAAACTGGCACGAAAGGGATGCGACTGGATTGTCGCCAATGCGGTCACGGCAGCTGATGGCGAATCCGTCTTCGGCAGTGACAGGAACAGCGCCACCCTGTTCACGGGCAACGATGCCGAGGACTGGAACGATATGTCAAAGACGGCGCTTGCCGACAGGCTGGTCACACGGATCGAGGCGCATTTCGCATGAGCCTCACCATCGCAATCAGTACCCTGCCGCATTTTGGCGATCTTCGGCTTCCGACCTATGAAAGCCCGGGAGCCGCCGGAATGGATATCGCAGCGGCCATTGAGTCTGACATCGTGATCGCGCCCGGTCAAAGATGTGCCGTGCCAACCGGGCTTGCCATGGCGGTGCCGTCAGGCCACGAGATCCAGGTCCGGCCAAGGTCCGGCCTGGCCTTGCGGCACGGGGTCACAGTTGCCAACGCACCGGGGACCATCGACAGTGACTATCGCGGCGAGCTGATGGTGCTTCTGATCAATCTGGGCGACGAGGCCTTCACCATCACCCGGGGCATGCGGGTCGCACAGCTGGTGCTGGCACCGGTCATTCAGGCATCCGTCGATATTGTCGAATCGCTTGATGACACCGAGCGCGGTGACGGCGGCTTTGGATCAACAGGAATATGAACCCATGCTGAATGATGCAGATCTTGAACGCTACGCCCGTCAGGTCATCATGCCCGATGTCGGCGAGGAGGGGCAGGAACGGCTGTTGGCGTCACGAATGCTGGTGATTGGCGCCGGCGGCCTCGGCTCACCGGTGGTGTTCTATCTTGCGGCGGCGGGTGTCGGGCATATCACCATTCTTGATGATGAAACCGTCGAACTCACCAACCTGAACCGACAGATCCTGCACACAACCGCCAGCATCGGCACATCCAAGGTTGAACAGGCAGCCGCCGCTGCCGCAGCGCTGAACCCGGCGATTGACATCACCCCGCGGCGTGAACGTCTGGATGCCTCCAATGTGGAATCATTGTTATCGGCGCATGACCTTGTCATTGACTGTTCGGACAATGTCGAGACACGCTATCTTCTTGGCGACGCGGCCTACCGCACCGGAACGCCGCTTGTCTTTGGTGGCGCCGTGCGAAGCGAGGGGCAGCTGGCGCTGTTTCACAGCGGCACGCCCGACTCACCCTGCTTCAGATGTGTGTTTCCCGCCATGCCGGATGCCAAACAGGCACCAGGATGTTCCGAGGCCGGCATTCTTGGCCCTGTCACCGGGGTGATCGGCACGCTGCAGGCGCTGACGGCGGTGAATGTGATCCTGCAGATCGGCGGCGCGCAGACAGGCCGTCTGTTGCTGTTTGACGCGCGCGGCGGCGGGTTCATGGAAATCAGCACGGCGCGGCGCAGCGATTGCAGCACCTGCGGCAGCTAGAGCATTGACTCGATCACGCGGTCGCGCGGCGCATGGCCATCCCAGAATGTCTGGATATTGATGATCACCTTGTCGCCCATTTCAAGACGACCTTCGATGGTGGCCGACCCGATATGCGGCAGCAGCACAACATTCGGCAGCTCGAGAAGCGCCGGCGTGATGTTCGGCTCATCCATATAGACATCGAGGCCAGCACCGGCGATGTGGCGGCTGGCCAGAAGGTCGGCAAGCGCCTCTTCATCCACCACCTCACCGCGTGAGGTGTTGACAAGATAGGCAGAGGGCTGCATCAGGTTCAGCCGCTCGCGGTTCAGCAAACCGTTTGTGGCAGGGGTATGCGGACAATTTACAGATACGATATCAACCCGGCTCAGCATCTGATCCAGCGAATCCCAGTAGGTCGCCTCCAGCTCGGCCTCGGTTTCGGGGTGGACAGGCTTGCGGTTGTGGTAATGGATGCTCAGCCCGAACCCGCGCGCGCGGCGCGCCACGGCGGACCCGATCCGTCCCATGCCGATAATGCCAAGCCGTTTGCCGTTGATCCGGTGACCCAGCATGCCGGTCGGCGACCAGCCGGTCCAGTCGCCGGAGCGGGCCCGCTTGTCACCTTCGGCAATGCGCCGCGGCACGGCCAGCATCAGTGCCAGCGCCACATCGGCGGTATCCTCGGTCAATACGCCCGGCGTGTTCGTCACGGTAATGCCGCGCGCCCGCGCCGCGGCAAGGTCAATATGATCAACACCGGTCCCGAAAGAGGCAATAAGCTTCAGCTGGTCGCCGGCCGCATTGATCAGCTCGGCGTCAATCCGGTCGGTGACTGTCGGCACCAGGACGTCCGCCTCCTTGACGATGGCGCGCAGCTTGTCGGCTGACAATGGCGTGTCACTGTCATTCAGCCGTGCGTCGAACAGCTCGCGCATCCGGGTCTCGGTCGAGTCAGGCAGCTTTCGGGTCAGAAAGACGACGGGCTTCTTCTGGGTCATTCCTTCCACTCTCTTCAGCCACACGCCACCGGCGTGGTCCGGATCTATGGCGTGGTCCGGAAAAACGTCATACTATATGTCCCGAATGACGGGACGCATGACCATGCAATTAGAATCTGCACGACCTTATCAGAACACGGGACCGATGAAAAAATCTTTTCGACATGTCACACCAGTCCTTTTGCCGCTTCTTGCATGGCTTTGCCTGGGGGCAGCATTGGCGATGATGATGCTAGTGGCTGGTCCTGCCGGCATTCACCCGGCACAGGCTGCCGATGATTCGCAGGAAATACGCCTGACCGTGCGTGGCAGCGGCCTGCCGGTGCCACGGTTTATCACGCTGAAATCAGACAATGTGAACATGCGCGCCGGTCCGGGAACCGAATATCCCATTCTGTGGCATTACCGGAAATCAGGCCTGCCGCTGCGGGTTGAGGCCGAATTCGGGGTGTGGCGCAAAGTCGTCGACCATGATGGCACAACAGGCTGGATGCATCATTCCGTGGTGTCCCTGAGACGGCTGGCGCTTGTGACAGCAAGTTCAGCCAAAATCTATGACGAGGCTGATGACGGGTCCGCTCTGGTTGCAGTCGCTGAACGCAACGCGATTCTGGAATTGCAATCCTGCCCGACACAATGGTGCAAGGTTGCGGCTGATGATGTGCGTGGCTGGGTATCCCGCACTTCGCTGTGGGGTCTGATTGACGGTGAGGTTCTGAAATAGAACCGGTCAAACAGGACGCGGATGTAGAAACGGCGCCGCGATTGGCTCACGGCGCCGTTCAGAAGATCTGCCGGTGAGAATCGCCGTTACGCGATGTCGAACCTGTCGAGGTCCATCACCTTGGTCCAGGCAGCCACGAAGTCGCTGACAAAGCGGGCTTCGGCACCGGCGCCGGCATAGACTTCGGCAATGGCCCGAAGCTGCGAATTCGATCCGAAGACCAGATCGACACGCGTACCGGTCCATTTGACCTCGCCACTTGCACGATCACGACCCTCAAACACATCCTCGGCTGCAGATACCGGCTTCCATTCGGTGCCCATATCAAGAAGATTGACGAAGAAGTCCGTGCTCAATGTCTCGGGCTTGTCGGTCAGCACACCATGCTGTGTGTCGGCATTTGCGTTCAGGACGCGCATCCCGCCAACCAGCACCGTCATCTCCGGAGCCGAAAGCGTCATCAGCTGGGCCTTGTCGAGAAGAAGCTCCTCGGCCGATACGGCAAAATCCGCCTGCAAATAGTTGCGGAACCCGTCGGCAAGCGGCTCGAGGACAGCAAAGCTTTCGACGTCCGTCTGCTCCTGGGACGCATCCATGCGACCAGGGGTGAACGGCACCTCGATCTTGTGCCCCGCCTTGGCGGCAGCAGCTTCGATCGCAGCACAGCCGCCAAGCACAATCAGGTCGGCCATCGAGACTTTCTTGCCACCCGCAGCCGCGCCGTTAAACGCAGACTGCACACCTTCAAGGGCGTTCAGAACCTTGTCGAGCTGGACCGGCTGGTTCACATCCCAGTCACGCTGCGGGGCAAGACGGATACGACCGCCATTGGCACCGCCACGCTTGTCCGACCCACGGAAGGTCGAGGCCGAGGCCCATGCTGCGCCGACAAGCTCGGATACCGACAGGCCGGTCTCCATGATGCTTGCCTTCAGGGCCGTGATGTCAGCCGCATCGACCAACGCATGGTCAACCGCCGGAATCGGATCCTGCCAGATCAGATCCTCGGCCGGCACCTCGGCGCCGACATAACGTGATTTCGGTCCCATGTCGCGGTGTGTCAGCTTGAACCACGCCCGCGCAAAGGCATCGGCAAACTCGTCGAGGTTGGCGTGATAGCGACGCGAAATCTCTTCATAGGCCGGGTCGGTGCGGAGCGCGATGTCGGTTGTTGCCATCATCGGCGCGTGACGACGATCCGGATCATGTGCGTCCGGCACAAGAGTGCCGGCGGACGCGTCGGTCGGAGTCCACTGATAGGCACCGGCCGGGCTCTTTGTCAGCTCCCACTCATAGCCGAACAGCATGTCGAAATAGCCATTGTCCCATTTGATCGGGTTTGGCGTCCAGGCACCTTCAAGGCCACTGGTGATCGCATGCACACCCTTGCCGCTTTCGAAATCGCTGTGCCAGCCGAGACCCTGCTCCTGAATGGCGGCGCCTTCCGGCTCCGGCCCGACAAGACCGGCATCGCCGGCACCATGACATTTGCCAAAGGTATGACCACCGGCAACAAGCGCCACGGTCTCTTCGTCATTCATCGCCATACGGGCGAAGGTTTCGCGGATATCGTGGGCCGACGCCATCGGGTCGGGCTTGCCGTTCGGACCTTCCGGATTGACATAGATCAGACCCATCTGAACAGCGGCAAGCGGGTTTTCCAGCTCGCGGTCACCCGAATAGCGCTTGTCGCCGAGCCAGGTGTCCTCGGTACCCCAGTAGATATCCTCTTCCGGCTCCCACATGTCCTCGCGACCACCGGAGAAACCAAAGGTCTTGAAGCCCATCGATTCCAGCGCGCAGTTGCCGGTAAAGATCATCAGGTCGGCCCAGGACAGGCGCTCACCATATTTCTGCTTGATCGGCCACAGAAGGCGGCGTGCCTTGTCGAGGTTGGTGTTGTCGGGCCAGCTGTTCAGCGGCGCAAAGCGAAGCGTTCCCGATCCGGCGCCACCGCGGCCGTCGCCGGTGCGATAGGTGCCAGCGCTATGCCATGCCATGCGGATAAAGAGCGGGCCGTAATGACCATAATCAGCCGGCCACCATTCCTGGGTATCGGTCATCAGGGCGAAGATTTCCTGACGCAGCACGTCCAGATCCACCGTCTTGAATGCCTCGGCATAGTTGTAGGCCGGGCCCATCGGGTTCGACAGTGCCGAATTCTGATGCAGGATCTTCAGGTTCAGCTGGTTTGGCCACCAGTCCCGATTGGAGCGCACTCCAAAGGTGGTGTGTTTGATCCCCCCGTGCATCACGGGGCATTTGTTCTGTTCGTTCATCCTTGTCTCCGCTTGTTGGCGTCTCCGCTTGTTGGCGTTGCCGCCTTGCTGCCCGCCTGAGGGGGGCGTGACCCTGACATAATGGTATGGAGCGTCGCCCGCAAGATCAAGCAGTTTGGAATGAGTTTAAACTGTCTATTTTTGTCACAGTCGGCATCCGGCATGAACCACCAGCAGGTGGTCGGCAGATAATCGGCAGGTGATCAGCCGTCCCGCGACGCGATATGGATCAGCACATCGACCGACCGGATATCATGACCCTCCGGCGCGCCGGGAAGTGACGCCAGCGTCACCGCATCGGCAGGAATGTCGATCAGCCGGTCGCGCGCGGCATCGTAGAAATGATGGTGATGCTGGGTATTGGTGTCAAAGACACTATGCTCATTATGTATGGTGACACGCCGCAGCAGCCCTGCCTCGGTGAACTGGTTCAGCGTGTTGTAGATCGTGCCGCCCGCCATATGCGTTCCGGTATCGCGGATTTCGCGGGACAGGCTTTCAGCCGATACATGCCGGTGCCTGCCATCAAGCAGCAGTTCGGCAATCAGCAATCGCTGCCGCGTTGGCCGCAGCCCGGCATCGCGAAGACGCTGTGCCAGAGCCGTTTCGGCACCAAGATGACTATCATTCCCAATCGCATCAACCATCGTGCAAGAAAGATGCTTGCTTGGTCATCCCTTGTCAATAATCCTTGGCCTTGGGGGCGGTTTCGTGCTTTTTTGAGACCCGGTCGACAGCAGGGTCATGAAGGATGGGTGACCGTCGGCAATCTTGAATTTCCCGCCACATGCCTCTCGGCAGACGGCCTCACAGCGTTCGGTTTCACTTCTGATCTGGGGACAGACCACATGCCGCCACTGCAGCAAAATGCCTTTAGTTACGACGACCTTATCGCCTGCGCGAAGGGTGAGCTATTCGGACCCGGCAATCCGCAGCTTCCGATGCCGCCGATGCTGATGTGCGACAGGATCACCGATATCAATGATACCGGCGGCGCGCATGGCAAGGGGCAGATCGTCTCGGAATTCGACCTGCATCCCGACCTGTGGTTCTTTCCCTGCCATTTTGAGGGCGATCCGGTGATGCCGGGATGTCTTGGCATGGATGCGTTATGGCAGCTTGTCGGCTTCTTTCTCGGCTGGGCCGGCGGCGAGGGACGGGGGCGCGCCCTGTCGGTCGGCGAGGTGAAATTCACCGGCCAGATCCTGCCGACAAACAAGCTTGTCCGCTACGAGATCGACATGAAACGGGTGATCATGCGCCGGCTGGTGATGGGGATTGCCGATGGCCGCGTCATTTGTGACGGTGAAACCGTGTTCGAGGCCAACGATATCCGCGTCGGCCTGTTCAAGCCAGAGGAGGCCTGATCATGCGTCGCGTCGCCATCACCGGAATTGGTATCGTATCGTCGATCGGCAACAATGTTGCCGAGGTCACGGAGTCCCTTCGCGAGGGCCGGTCGGGCATTGTCCACGCGCCGGAATATACCGAGCTTGGGTTCCGCAGCCAGGTGCATGGCACCATCAAGATGGATATCGCCGAACATATCGATCGCAAGCAGCTTCGCTTCATGGGGGATGGCGCGGCCTATGCGGTGCTGGCGATGGAACAGGCCATTGCCGATTCCGGCCTTGACGAGGATCAGGTATCGAACCCGCGTACCGGACTGATCGCCGGGTCGGGCGGCCCCTCGACAGCCAACATGATGCAGGCTTTCGACGTTACCCGCGAGAAGGGCCCAAAGCGGGTTGGCCCCTATATGGTGCCACGCTGCATGTCGTCGACAGTGTCGGCCTGTATCGCCACCTTCTTCAAGATCAAGGGTGTGAATTTTTCCATTACCTCGGCCTGTTCCACCTCGGCTCATTGCATTTCGTCGGCTGTCGACGCCATCCGCAATGGCAGCCAGGACATCGTCTTTGCCGGTGGTGGTGAAGAGCTTCACTGGACCCTGTCCGTGCTGTTCGACGCGATGGGCGCCATGTCATCGAAATATAACGACACGCCGGAACGGGCCTCGCGCGCCTATGACGCCGACCGTGACGGATTTGTCATCGCCGGCGGTGGCGGCATGGTGGTGGTTGAGGATATGGAGCATGCGCTGGCCCGAGGGGCAAAGATCTATGCCGAAATTGCCGGTTATGGGGCGAATTCCGACGGGCACGACATGGTTGCCCCGTCCGGCGAGGGTGCGGTTCGCTGTATGGAGCTGGCGCTGAACGGTTTTGACGGCAAGCCGATCGAAGAGCCTGTCGACTATATCAACGCGCACGGCACCTCGACACCGGTTGGCGATGTCAAGGAACTGGACGCGGTGCGCGAGGTGTTTGGCCCGCGCGGCTATCTGCCGACGGTAACATCGACCAAGTCGCTGACAGGTCACTCGCTTGGTGCCACCGGGGTACAGGAAGCCATCTACACCATGATCATGATGAAAGAAGGGTTCATTGCCGGTTCGGCGAATATCGAAACCCCGGATCCGGCCATTGGCGACATTCCGGTGCCGACATCACGGGTCGATGATGTCGATATCAGGCTGGCCCTGTCGAACTCCTTCGGCTTTGGGGGCACCAACGCCACGCTGGCGCTGCGGAAGGTCTGACATGGGGACGTCTGGAGTGTCCGGGGGCCTTCTTGCCGGCAAGCGCGGGCTGATCATGGGCGTCGCCAATGAACGCTCAAGTGCCTGGGGCATCGCCGCCGCCGCCGCCGAGGCCGGCGCGGAACTTGCCTTTACCTATCAGATGGAAGGGTTCGGCAAGAGGCTGCGTCCGCTTGCCGAGTCGGTTGGGTCAGAGCTGATGGTCGAATGCGACGTGGCCAATGAAGGTGCCGTTGCCGGTGCGTTTGACTGGCTGTCCGGCCACTGGTCGAGCATTGATTTTGTTGTCCACGCGCTTGCCTTTTCCGACAAGTCGGAACTGAAGGGTGCCTATTTCAACACCAGCCGCCGGAATTTCATCGATACGATGATGGTGTCAGCCTTTTCCTTTACCGAGGTGGCGCAGGCGGCACGCCATATGATGCCCGATGGCGGCTCGCTGCTGACCCTCAGCTATATCGGTGCGCAGCGGATTTCCCCGAATTACAATGTCATGGGCGTAGCCAAGGCGGCGCTGGAAAGTTCGGTGCGCTATCTTGCCGTCGATCTTGGTGGCCAGAACATCCGGGTGAACGCCATGTCGGCGGGCCCGATGAAAACACTGGCCGGCGCGGCAATCACCGGCGCGCGGCATATCTACCGCCACGCCGAGGACAGCGCCCCGCTGCGCCGCAACCCCGACATCAACGAGGTTGGCCGGTCCGGACTCTATCTGATCTCCGATCTGTCCTCCGGAGTCACCGGCGAGGTGCATTTCGTCGATGGCGGCTTCAATACGGTGGCTGTGCCACCCGAGGCAGACGCCTGACCGCAAGTCTGTTTCAGGCATAAAAAAACGCGCGCCGGATACGACGCGCGTTTTTCTGTTCGATATATCCGATACCGGATCTATTCGTCGGCAGCTTCGGCCTCGAGGTCGGCACCCGTCTCCTGATCGACGCGCTTCATCGACAGCTTGACCTTGCCGCGGTCGTCAAAGCCGATGACCTTGACCTTGACCTGATCACCTTCCTTACAGATGTCGGTGGTCTTTTCAGTCCGGCCGTTCTGCAGTTCGGAGATATGGACAAGCCCGTCCTTGGCGCCGAGGAAATTGACAAAAGCGCCAAAATCGACAGTCTTCACGACGGTGCCGTTATAGATCACGCCAAGCTCAGGCTCGGCAACGATATCCCTGATCCGCGCCACCGCGGCCTCGCCCGACGCGCCGGTGACAGCGGCCACCTTGACGGTGCCGTCATCATCAATGTCAATCTTGGCACCGGTGGTCTCGCAGATCTCGCGGATGATCTTGCCACCCGGCCCGATGATGTCGCGGATCTTGTCGACCGGGATGCTCAGGGTGGTGATCTTCGGCGCGCTGTCGGCCAGACCCTCGCGGGCCGAGGTCAGCGCTTTTGACATCTCGCCGAGGATATGGAGGCGTCCATCCTTGGCCTGGGCCAGGGCAATCTCCATGATTTCCGGCGTGATCGACGTGATCTTGATGTCCATCTGCAGAGATGTGATGCCTGCTTCGGATCCCGCAACCTTGAAATCCATGTCGCCAAGATGATCCTCGTCACCGAGAATATCCGACAGCACGGCGTAATCATCACCTTCCTTGATCAGGCCCATGGCAATACCTGCCACCGGACGATCAACCGGCACACCGGCATCCATCAATGCCAGCGAACCGCCACAGACAGTGGCCATCGAGGACGAGCCGTTCGACTCGGTAATCTCGGACACAAGCCGGATGGTGTAGGGGAAGTCTTCCTTGCGCGGAAGCAGTGGCCGCAGCGCGCGCCAGGCAAGCTTGCCATGACCGATCTCGCGACGTCCCGGGGACCCGACACGACCGGCTTCGCCAACCGAATAGGGAGGGAAGTTGTAATGCAGCATGAAGTTCGAGCGGCTTTCACCGACAAGCGCGTCGATGATCTGCTCGTCCTGACCGGTACCAAGAGTGGCAACAACCATGGCCTGAGTTTCACCGCGGGTGAACAGCGCCGACCCGTGCGCCCGCGGCAGGAAGCCTGCCTCGGCAACAATCTGTCTGACCGTCTTCGTGTCACGGCCGTCAATGCGCGATCCTGTCTTCAGGATGGACCCGCGAACGACATCGGCTTCCTTGCCCTTGATCAGGCTGCCGACGAGAACGCCGTCATAATCATCACCAAGCTTTTCCTTGATCGCCGTCCGCACTTCACCGAGCGCCGCCTGGCGATCGCTCTTGTCGGCAATCTGGTAGGCAGCGGCGAATTGCTTGTCAAACTTGTTGATGACGGCCTGGATTTCAGCGGTTTCTGCCGGCTCTTCAGGAAGGGCACGCGGCTCCTTGGCGCAATTCTCGGCAAGCTCGATAATGGCGTCGAGAACAGGCTTCATCGCCTCATGGCCGAAATTCACAGCGCCAAGCATGATCTCCTCAGACAGCTCCTGCGCTTCGGATTCCACCATCAGAACGCCTTCATGGGTGCCGGCCACGACAAGATCGAGGTCGGTTTCGTCCATCTGCTCAACCGTCGGGTTGAGAACATAGGCGCCGTCAATCCAGCCAACACGTGCTGCAGCGATCGGACCAAAGAAAGGCACGCCCGACAGGCACAGCGCCGCCGAGGCACCGACCATCGCGGCGATATCCGGATTGTTCTCCATATCATGCGCCAGCACGGTACAGATCACCTGTGTTTCACATTTGAAGGAGGACGGGAACAGTGGCCGGATCGGACGGTCGATCAGACGGCTGACCAGCGTTTCATTCTCGGAAGGGCGGCCTTCACGCTTGAAAAATCCACCGGGGATCTTGCCGGCGGCAAACGCCTTTTCCTGATAGTTGACTGTAAGTGGGAAGAAATCCTGTCCTGGTCGTGGGCTCTGTGCTGCCACGGCGGTACAAAGGACGGTGGTCTCGCCAAGGCTGACCATGACCGCGCCATCGGCTTGACGGGCAACCTTGCCGGTTTCCAGAACAAGCGGGGTGCCGTTCCAGTCAAGCTCTTTGCGGAAAATCTTAAACATCGGTGTGTATCTCTTTCATCATCACAATGCCGGACCCGTTGGGCGAACATGGCGTTCACGCGACCGATTCGCGGCCACGCGTCAGCAACAGGAAATATGTCCGTGGATGTGCTTGGGGGATTGACCGCCGCTCGGTCCGCGGTGTCGGTCTATTGGGCCCCCACGCCATCATCAATGGGCCCCGGCGCTTTTGTCTGTTCTCCTGTTCGGCGCTGTTGTGACACGCGACAGGCGAAATTGCAAACAAGAAATAGCCGCCATGATTCCCGGCATGAAAAAGGCCCGGCTGCGCGGGCTGCCGGGCCTGATCTCATGCGGGCTTGGCCGCTGATGCAACCGGGATTACCGACGCAGCCCAAGACGGCCGATCAGCTCCTTGTACGCGCCTTCATCACCCTTCTTGATATAATCGAGAAGATTGCGGCGCTGGCCAACCATCGACAACAGACCCCGGCGCGAACCGAAATCCTTTTTGTGGGTCTTCAGATGCTCGGTCAGATTGACGATCCGTTCGGTCAGAATGGCGACCTGTACGGCAGCCGAACCGGAATCCGTATCCGATTTGCCAAATTCCTTGATGAGTTCAGCCTTGCGTTCGTTTGTAATCGACATCGAAACCTCCTTTGGTTTCCCTTCCGGCACCAGGCCGCAAGGTCATAGATTGAAAACGCGAAGCGGTTGCAGTTGGCCGGCCTTCACCGTGACCAGCGCCACGGGATCATCACCGAACAATGCAACTCCGGTTCCGGTCGATGACACTTCCGCGAAACGCGCCATGGCCGAAGGGCCCAGCGCCGGGAGTGTCTGACCGTGACGGAGTTTTGCCGCCTCGCCCGCCGACACGGGCAACGCCGGGATGTCGTCCAGCGCACTCGTAACGGGCTTCAAATGCTCGAAAGCGGCGGCACTATGCTCCAGCTCCTCCAAAAAAGCCAGCGAAATCGCGTCCGCTTCGCAAAAGGGGCCGACAGACAGCCGTCGCAACAGGCTGACATGACCGACACTGCCAAGCGCGCGCGCAATGTCGCGTGCCAGCGACCGGATATAGGTACCCTTGCCGCATGCCACAAAGAAGGTGGCGCTGTCTGCTGTCAGGTCGCGGAGATCAAGCTGGTCGATTTCCACCTCGCGGGGTGCCAGTTCCGGAAGCGTGTCAAGACCATCCGCCACCGCCTTGCGGGCAATGTCATAGGCCCGCGCGCCATCAATCTTGATCGCCGAGAAAATGGGCGGACGCTGCTCGATACGGCCGGTAAAGCTTGGCAGGATGGCGGCGATGGCCTCGCGCGATGGCCGCACATCGGATGTTGCGACAACGCCGCCTTCCCGGTCATCCGTTGTCGTCTGCACGCCGAATTTCAGGGTGAAGCTGTAGGATTTGGCACCGTGCATGGCATAGGAGACCGTCTTTGTCGCCTCGCCAAGCGCAATTGGCAGGATCCCCGTGGCCAGCGGATCGAGTGTGCCGCCATGGCCAGCCTTTGCGGCAGCAAAGACGCGCCTGACAATGCCGACGGCCCGCGACGAGCTCAACCCTTCAGGTTTGTCGAGAATCACCCAGCCATGAACCGGATTGCCCTTTCGCGACACCATCGACCTGTGGTCTCAGTCGTCGCTGCGGATGCTGTTGAACACAACATTCATCCGGGCCGCATTCTCAAAACTGTTATCAAGCAGGAATTTCAGCCGCGGCACACGGCGAAGATGCACCCGTCCGGCGACCTCGCGCTGCAGCACCGGCGCCAGCCGGTTCAGCGCCGGCAGCACTGTTTCAGCCCGCTCGCCACCAAGCGGCATCGTGTAGACACGGGCATTGGACAGATCGGGACTGACAGAAATCTCGGAAATGGTGATTGGTACACCATCCAGATCAGGATCGAAAAAGGTATCACGCGTCAGAATTTCAGACAGCGCATGGCGCAGCATCTCGCCAACGCGAAGCTGGCGCTGCGATGGCATGTTGGCGGCGACCCGCTTCGATTTTCCAGCCATAATGTCCTCTTTGTCGCGGACGGCGACGGATCAGTCGAGCGTACGGGCCACTTCACGAAGCTCGAAACATTCGATCATGTCGCTTTCCTGGATATCCGAGTAATTCTCGAATCCCATGCCACATTCGAAGCCTTCGCGAACTTCCTTGACCTCGTCCTTGAAGCGCCGCAGCGTCTTCAGCGAGCCCTCATGGATCACCACATTGTCACGAAGCAGGCGTACCTTGCAGCCCCGCTTGATGACCCCCTCGGTGACCATACAGCCGGCAACCTTGCCAACCTTGGACACGCCAAATACCTGACGGATTTCGGCATAGCCGATGAAATCTTCCTGCGTATCCGGGCTGAGAAGACCACCCATCGCCGCCTTCACCTCGTCGATCAACTCGTAGATGATCGAATGGTAGCGGATTTCCACGCCGTCACGCTTGGCCAGATCGCGCGCCTGCGGAATGGCACGCACATTGAAGCCGATGACAATGGCGTTGGATGCGGTGGACAGTGAAATATCGGATTCGCTGATAGCACCGACACCGGCCGACAGGATCCGCACCTTCACCTGGTCGGTGCCGAGCTTTTCCAGCGCCACGCGAATCGCCTCGAGAGACCCGTGAACGTCGGTCTTGATGACAACGGGCAGCTCTTCGGCCTCGCCCGCGGCAATCGCCGACAGCATCTGTTCAACCGATCCACGCGCGCCGCGCGCGGCCTCCCGGTCCTTGAGCTGCCTTGTGCGGTATTCGGCAATTTCCCGCGCCCGGCCCTCGGTTTCAACGACAACACAATTGTCGCCAGCCATTGGCGTGCCGTTCAGGCCAAGGATTTCGACAGGTTGTCCCGGACCGGCGGATTGCAGATTTTTGCCACGGTCATCCAAAAGCGCCCGCACACGACCGCTTTCTGCACCGATGACGAAAATATCACCAAGCTTCAGCGTGCCTTTTTGCACCAGCAGGGTGGCAACTGAACCACGGCCCCGCTCCACCTTCGCCTCGACGACAACGCCGCTTGCGGCACGATCCGGGTTGGCGGTCAACTCGAGAAGCTCGGCCTGAAGCATGATGGCTTCTTCAAGCTTGTCCAGCCCCTGTCCGGTAAGTGCCGACACATCGACACACAGCACGTCACCACCATATTCCTCGGTGATGATTTCATGCTGGAGAAGGTCGTTCCTGACACGCTTCGGGTCGGCGTCGGGCTTGTCACATTTGTTCACGGCAACAATTACCGGACAGCCGGCAGCCTTGGCATGGTTGATCGCCTCGATGGTCTGCTGCATCACCGAGTCATCGGCCGCCACGACAAGGATCACGATATCGGTGATATTCGCACCGCGCGAGCGCATCTCGGTAAAGGCCTCGTGACCCGGGGTGTCGATAAAGGTGATGGTGTTGCCGGCCGAGGTGTTGATCTGATAGGCACCGATATGCTGGGTAATGCCACCTGACTCACCAGCCGCCACATCTGTCTGCCGGATCGCATCCAGAAGGCTTGTCTTGCCGTGATCAACATGTCCCATCACGGTGACAATCGGGGGCCGCGGCTTCAGGCTGGCCGCATCATCCTCGGCACCTTCAAGGCCGATTTCAACGTCCGATTCGGACACCCGCTGCACACGGTGGCCGAATTCCTGGGCAACCAGCTCGGCTGTCTCGCCATCGATGGTCTGGGCTGCCGTAGCCATGACGCCAAGCTTCATCAGTTCCTTCACCACATCGGCGGTGCGTTCCGCCATCCTGTTGGCGAATTCCGCCACCGTGATGGTGTCGGGGATGACGACATCCCTGACCTGCTTCACCTGCGGCTGGTCGTCACGCATCCGCGCCTTTTCACGCTGACGCCGAACCGACGCCAGAGACCGCTGACGCCGCTGCTCGTCACCTGACAGCGCCTGGGTAATCGTCATCTTGCCGGACTGGCGGCGGCCAGCACCATCACGGCGCGGCGCGGCAGGGCGGCGCGAGGGGATTTCCTCGACATGGCGGCGGCGGCGGCCAGGCGCGTCAACCGCCGACGGCCCCGACGGAGATGGTGCTGCCACCGGAGCGGCGACATTCGCCGCCGCGGCGCGGCGGGCATTGGCCTCGGAATGCTTGCGCGCCTCTTCTTCGCGGCGGCGCTCTTCCTCGGCTTCGATTTCCTTCAGCTCGGCAAGTTCGGCAGCGCGGCGCGCCTCAGCCGGGTCAAGCGGCTCTGCCGGCACATCAGGCTGTGCTTCGCTCGCCGCTTCTCCGGCGGCGGCGTCCACATCATCAGCCGGTGACGTATCCGGCGCATCGTCCCCTGTTGCACCATCGCCCGGCGCGGCGTCGGGCTTCTTCATGCCTTCCTGCAGCGCCCGGACGCGGGCGGCGCGTTCCTGCGCGGTCAGACGGTCTTCCGAATCAACAGTCTCAGGAGTGGCGGCGGCCGGCGGCGGCGGTGTTGGTGTCGCGACAGGTTCAACCTGGGGCGCGGCTGCACGATGCGGCGCGGCCGGCGCACGCTTGCGGCGCACCTCGACCTGTACGGTGCGACGTCCGGCGCCACCAGTACTGGCACGCAACGTCCCCGCCTCGATTCCGCCAAGTGTCAGCTTGCCACCACCGGACAGGCTGAGCTTCTTGGATTTTCCGCTATCGTCGCTCATCTACGAACCCTTTCCTGGCGATTGGAATGCGTCCGCCACGCGAACCGCACACCCCATCGCCCATGTGAGCACGGTGATACACCGGTATCACCGTGCCTGACAAGCCGAAGACACAGAAAAGACCTCCATGCGCATCAGCTCAAGACGGAGTGTCTCCGCCAATTTTGGTGCCCTGCCGGCGCGAACGCCGACAAAGGCAAGACTGTCCCGGCCAAAGATCCGACCAAGTTCCTCGGCCATCAGGCAGCGGCTTGTCCATTCAACATCAAGACGTGAACACAGGCGCCGCATTTCCCGTTCCGACGCATCGGGCGCGGCAAGAAGGCCGATGAATCCCACCGCCTCTGCAGCCAGCTTTCCCGAACCGCCAACAAGACATCCGGCACGGCGCGCCATACCCGCAGTGGCAATGGCACGCGCCCGCAGCATGTCGGCAATATTCGTGATTTCACGCTCTGCGTCCTGAATCCCGGCACCGATTCGCCGCTGCAGCAGCTTTTTGGCAACAGCCCGGCGCAGGCTGTCCGCATTCAGCTCGATCCACGCGCCGCGACCCGGCAGTTTTTCTGCCAGATCGACAACAGCATGACCTTCAGGGCCGGCAACGAACCGGATCAGCCGGTCACGTGGCAGGCTCTCGCCGGACAGGATGCAGGTGCGCTCGGCCATGCGTTCCTCCGGACCATGGTGCTAGCTTGCCGCCGGCGCATCGCCGGTGTCAGCTTGGGCATCATCAGCCGGCATTTCAGCCGCCTCGGATTCCTCGTCATCGAACCAATGCGCGCGGGCCGCCATGATGATGTCACCAGCTTCGGTATCATCCTCGAGCCCGTGCTCGGACAGCATCTCGACAAGTTCGTCACTGTCGAGATCAGCAAGGTCATCAAGACTGACGATACCGTTCTCGGCAAGCTTCAGCATCATGCCAAGGCTGATATATTCGAAATTGCGGAGATCATCGGCAACCTTCAGCTCGTCAAGGGCCTCGTTGATGCGCTGTGCTTCACGCTCGACAAACTCGACGGCGCGGGCTTGAAGCTCTTCAGCGATCGATTCATCGAATCCCTGGATCATTGACAGTTCCGCGATAGGTGTCTCGGCGATTTCCTCGGGAAGCACGAACCCTTCTGCAACAAGAAGATGCGCGATGACATCGTCAATGTTCAGCGCCTCGATGAAGCGCGCGGAGCGGGTGCGGAATTCCTCCTGCCGTCGTTCCGATTCCTCGGCTTCGGTCAGAATGTCGATATACCAGCCGGACAGCTGCGAGGCGAGGCGGACATTCTGTCCACGGCGGCCAATGGCAAGGCTGAGCTGGTCATCGGGAACGACAACCTCCATCCGGTTTGCCACTTCATCCATCACCACCTTGGCCACCTCGGCAGGTGCCAGCGCGTTGACAACAAAGGAAGCCGGATCCTCGGTGTAGGGAATGATCTCGACCTTTTCGCCCTGCAATTCACCAACCACCGCCTGGACGCGGCTGCCACGCATACCGACGCAGGCGCCGACAGGGTCAATCCCCGGATCCTTTGACAGCACCGTGATCTTGGCGCGGCTGCCGGCCTCGCGGGCGACACCCTTGATCTCGATGATGCCGTCATAGATTTCCGGCACTTCCTGGGTGAACAGCTTGGCCATGAATTCGTTACAGGCGCGTGACAGGAAAATCTGCGGGCCGCGAGCCTCTTCACGGACATCAATGATGTAGGCCCGAACACGATCGCCCTGACGCAGATTTTCCCGCGGGATCATCTCTTCGCGGCGGATCACCGCCTCGGCGCGACCGAGATCAACCGTAATGGAGTAGCTCTCGGCACGCTTTACCGTACCGACGACGATCTCGCCGACACGGTCCTTGTATTCTTCATACTGGCGGGCACGCTCGGCATCGCGAACCTTTTGCGAGATCACCTGTTTGGCTGTCTGCGCGGCGATACGGCCAAATTCGATTGGGGGCAGGGACTGGCGCCAGAATTCACCGACCGCAAGCGGGGGCGTCTGCTTGGCGCCGTCCTCGACACTCATCTGGGTGGCGTCGTCCTCGACCTCCTCGACAACCTCGATCCAGCGCTCAAGGGTGATGGCACCGCTTTTCCGGTCGATCATCGCGCGGATGTCGCGGTCCAGCCCGTATTTGGCGCGACCTGCCTTCTGGATGGCTTCTTCCATGGCCACCATGACCTCTTCGCGATCAATCGACTTTTCGCGTGCCACCACATCGGCGACCTGGATCAGTTCAAGTCCTGGGATCGATGATGTATCCATTTTTCTTCTACCTGCTCAGTTGCGTCGGTTTTGACGTGTAGACAATGCCGTTCAGGACCGTGTGGTCGCTTCACGGGTGAAAATTTCAGTTGGATCAATTCGTGCCGAATCGATCTCCTCAAAGGCAAAGGCGAATTTGCCAAAGGCGGTGTCGATGATGATCTTTCCATCCTCGTTACGTCCGCCAAGCCGGCCATTGAACCGCTTGCGCCCATCCAGCATGAACCGCAATGTAAGTTTCGCCAGTTCGCCGGCAAAGCGGTCATAATCTTCGATGCGGGTCAGCGGCCTGTCGATGCCGGGCGAACTGACCTCAAGGATATAGGCGCTGGTGATCGGGTCATCGACATCCAGAAGCGCCGCAACATGCCGGCTGAGTGTCTCGCAATCTTCGACCGTCATTTCACGGTCTTCTTTCGGTTCAGCCATAATCTGAAGCTGATTGCGGCCGTTCTTCGTTCCCGAAAACCGCACCCTGACAAGCTGGAAGCCAAGATCTTCCACCGCGTCTTCAATGATCTGACTGACTCGTGATTCAACCACGTTGCAATCTACCCGTTTCTGCCCAACCGCTTCTGCCTGTCCGCTTCTGCTTGTGCCGCGTCCGGTCTGGCCGGTTTCACAGCTGCCATGTCCGGGGCCGGAGCCACCACCCGTCACCCGGACTTCAGGCAATAAAAAAGTGGGCCAGCGGCCCACCATCTGAAGCGACAGTATGTTGTTGCCATCTATATAGTCGGTTGTCGGCGGCATGGCAAGGCAGAACAAAGTGATGCCGGTTCAGTCCTGACGACGTTCAAACAGGAACCAGTTCGGGATCCGGGATTCACGCTCGGCCTTTTTCATGTAGCGCGTCGGCACCAATGCGTGAGGGCGTTCACGCCAGTTCACAGGACGGCGGGCAGTCCAGCGGAAATCAGCATGTGAACAGGCTGCCTGAAGAAGCCAGGATTTCGCAACGGGGTGATCACTGGCCAGAACGAGACTGCCGCCTGGCCGGATCAGACGCGCCAGTTCGTCAAGCACGGCCGGTGCCAGGATTCGCCGCGCCGCATGGCGACGCTTCGGCCACGGATCAGGAAACAGTACATAGGCACCGGCAAGGCTGGCATCCGCCATCCCCTCCAGAATCAACCGCACATCATCATCCCAGATCCGGATATTGGACAGGCCGTGATCAGCAATATGGCGGAGCAGGCTGGCCACCCCATTGATAAAGGGTTCAGCGCCGATGAAACCCGCCTCCGGACGCGCCGCCGCGACCGCGGCCAGGTTTTCGCCACCGCCAAAACCGATTTCGAGAAACACGTCATCGGGATGCTGGTCGAACTGGGCGCCAGGCTGCCTCGCCGGCTGATAGCGAAGCCGGGGGAGTTGCTCATCAAGCAAACCCTGCATGGTGGAACGAAGCTTGCGTCCCTTGCGACGCCCGTAGAAATGGGGCCCGGACAAATGGGGGTTGTCACCGTCAGGTCTGGTCATCATCCGACTGCCGGACATGCTGCTGCTCAGACCGAGGCGGCAAGCTTGTCCGCAAGATCAACGGCTTCCCAGCTGAAGCTGCCCTCACCCGCCTCGCCAGCTGTGCGGCCAAAATGACCATAGGCAGCGGTCGGTGCATAAATGGGCCTGTTCAGGCCAAGATGCTGGCGAATATTACGCGGTGTCAGCGGCATCGCAGCGGTCAGCGCGGCTTCGAGACGGGCATCATCAACAGTGCCGGTTCCATGAGTGTTGGCATATACCGACACCGGCGCGGCGACCCCGATGGCATAGGCAAGCTGAATCGTGCACCGCTCAGCCAGGCCAGCGGCAACCACATTTTTGGCAAGATAGCGGGCCGCATAGGCCGCAGACCGGTCGACCTTTGTCGGGTCCTTGCCCGAAAAGGCACCGCCGCCATGGGGCGCCGCCCCCCCATAGGTATCAACAATGATCTTGCGCCCGGTCAGGCCAGCATCACCGTCAGGCCCGCCAATAACAAAATTACCAGTCGGATTGACCAGAAGATCATCGGCACCAACCATCCAGCCATCCGGCAGGATGTCGGCGATCACGGGTGTAACCAGCCGGCGGATGTCATTCTGGCTGGCACCATCGGCATGCTGGGTGGACAGCACGATCTTATGTGCCCCAAGCGGCTGGCCATCATCATCATAGGCAAGCGTGATCTGGCTTTTCGAATCCGGCCCCAGAATGGAGTCGGCATCAGCCTTCCGGATTTCGGCAAGCCGCTTCAGGATCTGGTGCGAATAGTGAATCGCCGCCGGCATCAGTACGTCTGTCTCGCGGCAGGCATAACCGAACATCAAGCCCTGATCACCAGCACCCTCGTCCTTTGCCTCGCCCTCATCGACACCCATGGCGATATCGCTTGACTGCTCGTGAAGGTGGTTCTCGAACTTAAAATGCGCATGGTGGAATTTGTCCTGCTCATATCCGATATCCGCAACGGCTCCGCGAACAGCGCCCTCAATCGCGCCGAGGATGCCGGCAAGCTTGTCCTTGGAAGCGCGAACCTCGCCACCAATGATCACCCTGTTCGTCGTGGCAAATGTCTCACAGGCAACCCGGGCTTCAGGTTCCGCCGCGAGAAACAGGTCGAGAACGGTGTCCGACACACGGTCGCACAGCTTGTCGGGATGCCCCTCTGAAACCGACTCAGAGGTGAAAAGATGGGCCATTTTTATCTCCACATCATAGATGTCTGTTCTAGTGCCTCATAGATCTGGCGCGGTCAAGGCGGATAGCCAGACCAATGACAACGGCAACCAGCATCAGAAACCCGATCTCGCGCCATCCGGCATAGATGGTGGGCCCTAGTGACGGGGGAATGTCTACATCCAGGAAACCTGTCTCGCCAAGACCGATTTTGCCAAGCTGCCTGCCGGCACCATCAAAGGCGGCACTGATACCGGTATTGGCAACGCGGATCATGGGGATGCCTTCCTCGACCGCACGCATCCGGGCCTGCGCCAGATGCTGCCACGGACCCGGCGTATGCCCGAACCAGGCATCATTGGTCAGATTGACAAGCATGTCGGGGCGCGGCCCCGGCAAGACAACAGCCCCGGGAAACAGGGTTTCATAGCAGATCAGCAATTGCAGATGACCATAATGCGGCAGGGTGAACAGCCTGTTATGAACAGCCGGCGAAAAATCAATCGGCCCGGCAATCGCATCGGCAAACGGCAGAAACCGCCGGAACGGAACATATTCACCAAAGGGAACCAGGCGACGTTTGTCGTACAGCGCCTCAATCTGGCCTTGCGGGGTGATCAGTGCCGCGGCGTTGAAAAGCCGGTCCTGCGAGTCGAAGCGTGGCACTCCGGTGATCAGCCATCCATCGAATGGCAGCGCCTCCCATGCGGTCCTGCGCAGAAGCGGCAGTTCACGATCAAGAAGTCCGGCGAAAGCTGTTTCGGGCCAGATCACAAGCTGTGGAATCGGTTGGCTGTCGCGTGACAGCGAGACCAGTCTCTGCAGGTGTCCATCTCGCACCGACTTGTCCCATTTTTCATGCTGTGGAACGGCCGGCTGGACGATGCGAAGCTTTTTTGGCGTCGCATCATCGACCGCTGGCGCAAGGCCTGCCAGCCGCGCCATGCCAGCAAGTGATGCCAACGGCACAATCAACAGGGTGATGACAGCCAGACGACGCCACCCGCACCACCACAGCGCTGGTGCCAGCGCCCAGACCAGCGCCAGCAAAGTAAGGCCGTAAAGGCCAAAGACCGCCGCCATCTGCAGCAGCGACAGATGCGCGGAAAACAGATAGCCGGGCGCATTCCACGGAAACCCCGTGGCAACATGGCCGCGTGCCCATTCACAAAGAGACAAGGCCGCCGCAAACAACAGCATCCGTGTCAGCGCCGTTCGTCCAAACCGATGCGCCAGCATGCCTGCCGGCACCCAGAACAGCGCCAGAAGCGCCGGTATGCCGAACAATGGCAGGGGAACGAGCGGCCAATGACCTGTCTCTCCGGTGACCATTGACAACGAAATCCACCATAACGAGGCGAAGAACCAGCCAAAGCCGGCGGCGGCGCCAATCATGCCCGCCTCCGACATCGACCTCGAACGAGCCAGCATCACCGCCGGCACGGACAGCGCGGCAATAAACGGTACAAGATGAAAGGGCGGCAGCGCCAGTGACGCCACCATACCTGCCAGTGTGGCAAGAACAGGCCGTCGCCACCGCTGGCGTGCGTCAGTCACTGGCAGTTTGGGAGTGGCGTGAGACACCGCGAATCTTCAGCAGGGCAAGACGCCGCGGATCGCCCTCGACAACCTCGAACTGCAGCCCCGAAGGGTGACGAACAACCTCACCGCGCCCCGGAACGCGTCCGGCAACCGCACAGACAAGCCCGCCAACTGTGTCGATCTCGTCACGGTCATCATCTTCAAGCAGACGCCCGGTCAGGGTTTCAAGTTCCTTCACCTCAAGGCGTGCTTCAGCAAGGATTGTCCCGTCATCATTGAATGTCATCTGAGGCTGTATGGTCCGGTCGTGTTCATCCTCGATCTCGCCGACAATTTCCTCGACAAGATCCTCGATTGTGATCAGACCGTCGACACCACCGAATTCATCGACAACCAGCGCCAGATGCCGACGCCGCAGACGCATTTCATGCAGCAGATCAAGAAGCCTGATGGTCGGCGCCACAAACAGCGCGGGCCGCAGCAATGTTCCTATATCGGGTGCCTTGCCGGCATGCAGATGCGCAAAGACGTCCTTGATATGAATGATCCCGGCAATGTCATCCAGGGTCTCGCGCCGGACCGGGAGCCGGCTGTGGTTCGCGGCTGTCATCTGCGCGATGATTTCGGAAAAGCTTTCCGACATGCTGACCGACACGATATCGGCCCGCGGGATCATCACATCCGAGGCGTTCAGGTCCTGAAGGCCAAGGATATTGCGCAGAAGTGCCTCTTCATGCGGATCAAAGCTTGCCATATCGGCAGCCGGAACAGCCAGCAGGCTTTCCAGCTCGTCGCGGCGTGATGCCGGCGGGTTCAGCGCCGGAAAGATTTTTGACAGCAACATTCGCACCATCACACTGCCTCTCCATCAGGCTGGTCATCAGACCCTGCATAGGGATTGGCAATGCCAAGCCGTGCCAGAACACGAATTTCACCAGCTTCCATGATTTCAGCCTCGTCATCAGCCTGATGGTCATGCCCCATCAGATGCAGCAGGCCATGAACCCACAGATGAACCAGATGGTCCTTGACATCCTTGCCGTCCTGGACGGCTTCGCGGGACAGCGTTTCATAGGCGATGGCGATTTCACCCGGCGCCAGCCGTTTGATGTCGGTCATGGTCTGGTCTGGCATGTTCCGGTCTGGCATGTCCTGATCCATCATTCCGTCATCATCGGAAGACGGAAAGGACAGTACATTCGTCGGCGCATCCTTGCCACGGAATTGCAGGTTCAGCTCGTGAATCCGTTCATCACCGCCAAAAAGCGCACCGATCTCAAGCCGCGGCCAGCCGAAGGTCTGGCAGGTCATATCGGTGGCTGTAGTCAGCAAGGGGCGAACAGCATCGATCACATCGTCCGGCCAGATATGCCGGTCGATAACCAGATCAAGATGGCTACCACCATCGGTTTGCCATTGTTCGGATGAAAGAGGGTCCGGGTCCGGACTGTCGGGCTCCAGGGGCATTGTGCTCATGCCAGTAACTTCGGCTGCTCCATGCGGGTCTGTCGGCGTCATGTACCGACATGCCATTTGGACTGATTTTGCTTCATCTGTCCAGAGGCTTGCGTGTTTCAGCTGTCGCTTTCATATGCCTGAAGAATGCGCGCCACCACCGGATGCCTGACAACATCCTTGCCCGACATATGCTTGATCCCGACACCTTCGACCTGATCAAGCCGCCCGACAGCATCGGCAAGCCCCGATGGCTGACCATCGGGAAGGTCGATCTGGCTGAGATCACCGGTGATGACCATGCGGGAATCCTGACCCAGTCTGGTCAGCACCATCTTCATCTGAACCGGCGTTGTATTCTGCGCTTCATCAATGATGACGTAGGACGCGCTGAGGGTCCGTCCCCGCATGAAAGCAAGCGGCGCGATCTCGATCTCGCCACTGACAAGCATGCGCTCGACCTTGTCGGCCGGCATCATGTCATACAGCGCATCATAAAGAGGCCGAAGATAGGGATCGACCTTTTCCTTCATATCGCCGGGAAGAAACCCAAGGCGCTCGCCAGCCTCAACGGCTGGGCGCGACAGGACAATCCGTTCAATCTCGCGCTTCTTGAGCGACTCAACAGCCTTCGCCACCGCCATATAGGTCTTGCCGGTACCCGCCGGCCCAAGCCCGAAAACCACCTCGCGCTTGCGCAACAGCTCCAGATAGGCGGCCTGTCCCGGTGTCTTGGCAATGATCTTCTTGCGCCAGGTTTCCACGCCCTGGCCCTGGCCGGGGCTGGCAGCGCTGTCACCAACCGCAACCCAGCGCAACGCATCGCTGATCAACGAGCCGTCATCGGGAATCTCGCCGCCACTGCCAAGCTTGCGGTAGACATCTTCGAGTGTGCGGCGCGCCGTTTTCACCGCCGCTGCTGGACCGGAAATCGTGATGCTGTTGCCGAAACTGTCCAGCGACACATCAAGCGCCTTTTCCAGACGCGCCAGATTCTGGTTATGCTCGCCGGTCAGCATGGCAAGCGTGCCATTATCCTCGAACTCCATACGGATCGAGGTGGGTTTCACCGCCTTTACCATGTGAAGCCGATCATGCAACAACCCCAACGACGCTGTTCTGCTTTGCCTCGGTCACACGGCAGGAAATGATGCTGCCAACGAGGTCCTCGCCAGCTTCCAGATTGACCGCCTGCATATAGGGGCTTCGTCCCGCAACCTGTCCTTCACGCCCGCCACGCCGTTCAATCAGAACATCCATGGTTTTGCCTTCACTTGCCTTGTTGAAGGCCAGCTGCTGGGCGTTCAGCAATTGCTGCAAGGCCTCCAGCCGGTCAGCCTTGGCTTCCTCCGGCACCTGATCGCTCGACGCGGCAGCCGGTGTGCCGGGACGCGGGCTGTATTTGAAGGAATAGGCCGAGGCATAGCCCACCTTGTCGACAAGGGCCAGCGTTTCGGCAAAATCGCGATCGGTTTCACCGGGAAAGCCAACAATGAAATCACCGGAAAACGCAATGTCGGGGCGCACCTCGCGAAGCCTGTCAAGCACCCGCAGATAGACATCATGGGTATGGCGGCGGTTCATCGCGGCCAGAATACGGTCTGATCCCGACTGCACGGGAAGATGCAGATAGGGCATCAGGCTCGGCACATCACGATGCGCCATGATCAGATCGTCTTCCATGTCCAGCGGATGCGATGTCGTGTAGCGGATTCGCTCCAGCCCATCAATCTCGGCAAGTTCACGGATCAGCCGCGCCAGGCTCCAGCTGCCACCATCGGCAGCTTCACCGTGATAGGCGTTGACGTTCTGGCCAAGCAGCGTCAGTTCGCATGTGCCGGTGCTGACAAGACGACGCGCCTCTTCGAGGATCCCGGCCGCCGGCCGCGAAAATTCGGCACCACGTGTATAGGGAACCACGCAAAAGGCACAGAATTTGTCGCATCCTTCCTGTACCGACAGGAAGGCAGCCGGACCACGGGGGGCATGCTCTCCGGGAAGCCGGTCAAATTTGATTTCTTCGGGAAATTCCGTGTCTATCACCCGCTGGCGCGCACCGGGATCAATCCTGGTAACCAGTTCGGGCAGGCGGTGATAGGTTTGCGGGCCGACGACAATATCGACCCATGGCGCGCGGCGGGTGATTTCCTCGCCTTCGGCCTGGGCCACACAGCCGGCGACCGCGATCGCCACATGGCGGCCTTCCTGATCTCGCGCCCGTTCCTTCATCATCCGCAATCTGCCAAGCTCGGAAAATACCTTCTCCGAGGCCTTTTCGCGAATATGACAGGTATTGAGAATGACCATATCCGCGCCATCCGCACTCGTCGTTGTGCTGTAGCCAAGCGGCGCCAGCACGTCGGTCATGCGGTCAGAATCATAGACATTCATCTGGCACCCGTAGGTTTTGATGAACAGTTTCTTTGACACGATCGCAGCTCTTTTCCGGCGGTTCAAGGCACGGGACAACCCCGTGGCTTTTTGATGCATTTTTCGGGGCTTTTCTAGGCTGGTCGGCAGCGCCGGTCAAGCCGTTGGCTGTGGCACCGACCTCCATGTCAGAACCAGCGCATCAACACGGCCATGCGCGCGCTGGTAATAATCGCGGCGGCGGCCTGTCTCGCCAAAGCCAAGACCGGCATAAAGCGCCAACGCCTCCACATTGTCCACAGCAACCTCAAGCATCACTTCGCTCACCGCCGCCGCCGCCAGATTATCCAGCGATTCCGCCAGCACAGAGGATGCAAAACCCCGTCGCCGGTCGTCTGGGGCGGTGCCTGTCGAGATCAGATCAGCAGTGGTGCCGGCATTCAGGAACAGGGCATAGCTTGCCAGCCTGTCCGGGTCCGGGAACAACGCGAATCCGTCAAAGGCCGGTTTGGCATGAAGTGTTGCAAGATCATCTCGTGTCAGGGGACACGCAAAGGATGCCGCCTCAATTTCGGCGATCGCATCAAGATCGGACTCTGTGATGGGTCTGATCACGATCTGATGGCAGCGGATGCCGGAAGCGGGGACTTCGGACCGGAGGAGGCCGGGCCAAGAAAAGCCGGAGCGACATAGAGTGGCGTCAACGGTTCCGTTGCCTGACCGGTCTGCAGAAGATGCGCCGCCAATGCGGCAATCTGCAAGGCATCGACAGCAGGTGCATCCGTTACCACTGTCATGTCATGATCGGGACAGGCCTGTATCAGTTCGCCCGCACCTGGCCCAAGGATGGCTGCCGCATACCAATCCTGCGGCAGCGACATTCCGGGCTCGGGAAGAATATCCATTATCGACGACAGCGGCTTGTTGGCAGGGTCAAAAAGCTGGCAGAAATAGCTTCCACGGCGCGTATCGGCACTGGCAAGCAGATGGCGCCCGGCAAGCTCGGCCCGGTCGGCACGCGCCGCATGGGCTGCCGCGGCAAGACAGGACACGCCGATTCCATCAGCTCCACAGGCGAGCGCGAATCCCTTTGCCGCGGCAAGCGCAACCCTGATGCCGGTAAAGGATCCGGGACCACGGCCAGCGGCAACATGTGTCAGTTCACCTGCGGTGAGTCCAGCCTGATCAAGAACGTCACGCGCCAGCTCGGTGATCACCGCGGCATGACCATGCCGGGCGGTATGAATATTCTGCCAATGCTGCCCGTCGGCACGGCAAATCGCAGCTGACGCCTGGTCGGCGCTTGCCTCCAGCGCAAGGATGACGGCCTGATCTGGCAAAGCTGACATCGGGAATCCGGACCTTTCCTTACAATCTTTCCTTACAATGTGGCTTCGATCATCGACTCCGGCACCGTGATACAGCGGATGAAAGGCCCATATAGAGTAAACTGCCTCTGGCGATCCCATGTCTAGCACAGTATGGTATTGGCTTCACCAACCTGCCCACGTTCCGGTTCATGATATCGAAGCCCTTTGTCAAACGCCTGTTCCTGTTGCCCGTCATCATCGTCGGCATGCTGGTCGGGACTGCCGTTGAATCCCGCGCTGCGGATCACGCGACGATCCTGATGTATCACAGGTTTGGAGAAGACAAATATCCAAGCACAAATGTACGGCTCGAACAATTCGAGGAACATCTCGAAATCCTCGCCAGTGGCCCCTATTCAGTCTGGCCGCTGGATCAGATCATCGCCAACCTTCAGGCTGGCAAACCGGTGCCGGACCGTACAGTGGCGATCACGATTGACGATGCCTATCTGTCAGTCTTCGAGGAGGCGATGCCACGACTGCAGGCGCGCGGCTTTCACGCAACGCTGTTCATCGCCACGCGGCCGGTCGATCGCAACCTTCGCAATTACATGAGCTGGGATCAGATCCGCGAATGGCAGGCTGCCGGATTCGGTATTGGCAGCCAGACCCAGACCCACCCGCATATGCACCAGGAAACAATCGAGACAAACCGTGCCGAAATCGCGGTCAGCAATGAACGCTTCCTTGCCGAGCTGGGAATCCGGCCAACCCTGTTTGCCTATCCCTATGGCGAATATAATCTCGATGTGATCGAGCTTGTGAAAGAGGCCGGCTTTGAGGCTGCCTTTGGACAGAATTCCGGCGTCGCACACGGCTATGACGGATATTTCGAATTGCCGCGTTTTGCGATGAATGAAGAATATGGCAACCGGGAACGTCTTGAGCTTGCCATCAATGGTCTGCCCCTGAAGGTCAGCGAAATTGTCCCGGCAGATGTCGTGCTGGGTGAGAACCCGCCACTCTATGGCTTCACCCTGGCAAATGACATGGACCAGGAACGCCAGCTTCGCTGCTTCAACAGCAAATATGGCAAGCTCGATGTCTCCATGATCGGGCGACGTGCGGAAATCAGAATGCCGGGACCGCTTGTCGGGACGCGTGCCCGCGTCAATTGCACAATGCCCGGCCCGGAGGGAAGGTGGCGCTGGTTTGGCCGCCAGTTCCTGACCGAATGACCCGGCGGCGGGGCGGGGGGCTAGCATATTGATGCCAGAAACACCCGATCAGTGAAGCCGCGCCGACTCATACTGTCCAAAATTGTTTGAACGGATGAGCGCCTTCAATTTGGTGACATAGACCTCGCCAATCTCTGCATATCCATCAAGGAAATTCGACAGCTGGTAGCCGAGTTCGGCCTGTGTTCTGCCACGAAGAAGGTAGCGGCGCGCCCGGAACGCGGCGTAACGGGGGTGGGTGTTCAGATTGTGCATATAGGCCCGAACCGAACCAAAGAGATTTGGAAAGCTTCGAACGACAGCCTGGCTGTTTGAGGCGCGTTCCGGTTTCAGCCCTGCATCCTTTTGCCAGGCCCATTGACCGAAAAGGGCATTTCCCTGAAGTGCAAAGCGCGATGTTCCCCAGCCGGATTCGATGGCCGCCTGCGCCAGCGCCAGTGACACCGGCACAAAATCGGCCCGCAACAGAAGCTGCCTTTCGACCTCGGCCTTCGATTCGGTTTCGGTATCGATCCGGTAAAGACGCGCCCAGCGTTCAATGGTCGGCCAGTCACCCCGCGCGATTGCCCGTTTGATGGCGTTCCGGCGCTGCACAATTTCCTCATTCGCCGCCAGAATCAGCGGCAGGGTGATCGCGATGAAGTTTTCCTTCTGACGCGTGACCGGCAGGACGGTGTGCGATTCCGGGATGCTTTTGGTAAATCTGCGCATGACTTCCAGCGGCGCAGAAGACGGATTTTGATATGCCGGCACCTTCACGCTGCCTGCTGCCTGTGAGGCAAGAACCGTTTTCCGGGCAGCAACGGCAGGCTGCTCCGCCTGGTCAGGGGGCGTGTCACCCTCAGATGCGGCTTGGGAAGGGGACGCGACTGTATCGGACCCATAGCTGTCGGGTATCTTTTCGACAACATCTTCGGCTTCCAATGCCGGTGCCGCGGCAAGTCCAGTCTCGGGCTGAATGTCTGGTTCCACAGGGGGCTGCGCAGCTGGCGCAATTGCCGGAGGTGGGGGTGGGGGCGCAACTACAGGCGACAATGCCGGTGCCAGTTCCTCGCCGGCCGCTATTTCCGGATGCCCCGTGCCGCCGGTTTCAGCAAACCATCGCGGCGGTTTCAGCTGGAACAGCCCCGGGCCGATGATCCCAAGCACCATGAACAGCATCGCCGCACGGAGAAGATGGGTGTTGGTGATGACAATTCTTGTTGGCTGAGGCACAACTCATCCACTGACGAATTTCACGAAACAACTGCCGGCATCGATTGATGCCTAGAAGTCGGCGGCACGAACCTCGCGCACGTCGGGAATATAATGCCGAAGCATGTTCTCGATCCCCATTTTCAGTGTCGCCGTGGAACTCGGGCAGCCCTGACAGGCACCGCGCATCTGCAGGGTCACGACACCATCGTCAAATCCCTGAAACACGATATCACCGCCATCCATCGCAACAGCAGGACGCACCCGCGTATCGAGCAGCTGTTTGATCTGGGTGACGATCTCGTCATCATCCTCGTCCGCCGCGTCGGCGCCAGCATCGGCCATTTCAACAACCGGCATGCCGGAGGCGTAATGTTCCATGATGCCGGCCAGGATCGATGGTTTCAGTGCAAACCAGTCAAGCGAATCTTCCTTGGTAACGGCAACAAAGTCACCACCAAGGAAAACCCCCTTGACCCCGTCGATCTGGAAAAGGCGTCGTGCCAGGGGCGAATTGGCAGCACTGTCAGCCGCCGGATAGTCTGCCGTGCCACTGTCCATAACCGGCACGCCGGGAATGAATTTAAGGGTCGCCGGGTTTGGCGTATCCTGGGTTTGAATGAACATCTCTGCCTGTCCTTTTCGCACTTGCGACATCCGCCGGAGCCAGCGCCGCATGGGTCAAATTCCTGAATCAGCTGCCTTAGCCACCTTCGGCGCCACGACATCGATACTGTCAGCGCACGCAACCATCGTCGGGGCTTCGTGGCGGACAGGGTTCTGATCGATCCGCCACCAGCACCCATCAACCAACAGGGCTGAATATCGGTCAAGAATAGCACATTTCAATGGCTGGAATGTGGGAAATTTTTGTCCGTCGCCAATATTGAGCGATCATGTCAGCGACGGCTGGACGGTCCGAGAAAACCGACGATCTCGTTGACCTGCTCGATAATCGGTGCCGCGATGGCCTCGGCACGCGCCGCGCCATCATCAAGAACGGCATCAATATCGCCCGGATTGGCAAGCAGTCGGCGCATCTCCTGGCCCATCGGGGACAGTTTCGCCACGGCAAGCTCGGCAAGTGCCGGCTTGAAATCGCCGAATCCGCGACCACCGAATTCCCGCAGGACAGCATCGATGTCACTGTCGGCAAGTGCGGCATATATACCAACCAGATTCTGCGCCTCCGGGCGACCGGCAAGACCTTCTGCCTCGGACGGCAAGGCGTCAGGGTCGGTCTTTGCCTTGCGGATCTTCTGCGCGATCAGATCATCGCTGTCCGTCAGATTGATCCGTGAATTGTCCGACGCCTCGGATTTGCTCATCTTCGAGCTGCCGTCGCGAAGACTCATCACCCGTGTTGCCGTTCCGAAGATCTGCGGTTCGGGAAGCGGAAAGAATTCCACCCCGTAATTCATATTGAAGGACTGCGCGATATCACGGGTCAATTCGAGATGCTGTTTCTGGTCCTCGCCTACGGGAACATGCGTAGCGCGATAGGCCAGAATATCGGCCGCCATCAGAGTCGGATAGGCAAACAGCCCGACTGTCGCGTTTTCACGGTTCTTGCCAGCCTTTTCCTTGAACTGGGTCATTCGGTTCAGCCAGCCAAGCCGCGCCACGCAGTTGAAGATCCAGGCAAGCTGCGAATGCTGCGGCACACGTGACTGGTTGAACAGGATCGAGCGCTGTGGCGAAATGCCGGCAGCGATCAGGCTTGCCGTGACCTCACGTGTGCTTTGGCGAAGCTGTTGCGGATCCTGCGGTACGGTGATGGCGTGAAGATCAACAACGCAATAGATCGACTCAAAACTGTCCTGCAGCGTCACCCAGTTGCGGATCGCGCCAAGATAATTGCCCAGATGAAGGTTGCCGGTTGGCTGTATCCCCGAGAAAATACGGTTTTCGGGACGGTTTTCGGGGCGGGTTTCAGATGTGGGCTGGACGGTCGTCATGATCAGGTGGCGTTCCCTTGGGCCGCGCTGTTGATAATCAGCCTGCGTTATGATGGCAGCGCCGGTTGTGGTCAAGTCCAAGCCGAACGTCAGCGGCGAAGCAATTGCGCCGGCACGGCACGAAGCACGAAAGCCGTCATAAGATAAACCACACCGCCAGCCACCACCAGCAGGGCAAGATGACCGATTGCCGGCACGCTTTCAAACCATGTTCCAAGCCACCTGCCACCCAGACCAAGAGTGCCCAGCATCATCAGCGTCGCGGCACCGATCCTGACGAGAATCATCGGGGCGGGAAGCCCCATATGCCCCTCAGCTGTCAGGCGGAGAGCCAGTGACAATGCCGCCACAAAGCCGGATATCGAGGTGGCAAGTGCCAGCCCCACATGCCCGAAGACAGGCATCAGCGAGAGCGACAGCACCAGATTTGTGATGACCGCGGCAATCGACACCTTCAGAACAAATCCGGGCCGCGACGTCGCGTAGAAGGCCGGCTGGAGAATCTTCACCATGATATGGGCCGGCATGCCGATGGCATAGGCCATAAGGGCGGCGGCGCTAGCTGCGGCATCGGAATCGGTAAAGGCACCATAACGAAACAGCCCGCTGATAATCTGCGGCGCAATGACAATCAGCGCGCCTGTCGCCGGAATGACCAGAAAGGCGGCAAACAGAAGCGCCTCGGCCAATGAGGCGCGTGCCTCATCGGCCTTGCCGGCGCGAAACTGCGATGACAGGCGAGGCAGCAGAGCCGTGCCAAGGGCAATGCCAAAGATACCAAGCGGCAGCTGTGCCACACGATCCGCAAAATAGAGCCAGGAAATCGCACCAACCGTCAGCAATGATGCCAGAATCAGATCGATGATCAGATTGATCTGCATAACCACCGCCCCGGCAGAGGCAACGCCGAACTGACGCCACATGGCCCGCGCGGCGGCGCTGAAACGGGGGATCTTCCAGGCCGGCATGATCTGGTGGTGCCGCAGCAGCATCGCCATCGCGAAGAGCTGCAGCACGCCGGCGGCCAGCAGCGCCACCGCCAGCGGCATCGCACGTTCAACCGCCAGCCAGCCGGTTGCCATCGGGATCCCCAGCGCCCCGCCAATGAGGCAGAGATTGAAGATCACCGGCATTGCCGCAGCCACCATGAAACGCTGATTGGCATTGGCAATCGCCGCCCAGAACGCGACAAGCGAAATCAAGGGCAGATAGGGAAAGGTGACACGACCAAGGGCAATCGCCGCCGCCAGCCGGTCCGGCGTATCAGCGAAACCGGGAGCAATGGCCGAAATGACAGCTGGCATGAATATCTCGGCAAGACCAACCACAAGACAGAGCGTGACAATCAAGGTTGTCTGCACCTCGCCGGCCAGCGTCATCGCCGCGGCTTCACCTTCATCCTGACGGGCTGTGGTGAAGGCCGGCACAAAGGCGTTCGCCATGGCGCCTTCCGCGGTCAGTCGGCGAAACATGTTGGGAAGCTTCAGCGCCACCAGAAAGGCATCCGCCGCCGGACCCGCCCCAAGAAAAGTGGCAAAGATCACATCCCGCAGAAACCCCAGAATGCGGCTGACACCCGTCAACCCACTGATCTGGCGAAAGGCCCGCGCCAGCGGCTGCGTGCTGCGTGACTGCAGGCTCATGCGGCTGCCTCGTCAAGCTGTTCAAACACCGCCAGAAGCCTGTCACGAATGGTATCCAGACGGGTCTGGTTGTGGATTTGAAGACCAAACAGATCCTTGACATAAAATACATCAACAACGCGTTCACCATAGGTTGAGACGGTGGCCGTCTGGATCTGCAATCCGAGATCGGCAAGCGTATGGGTCAATCTGTGAAGCAAACCCGGAAAATCACGTCCATTGACCTCAATGACCGTGTGGGTGGTGCTGATCTTGTTCGACAGAAACACCCGTGATGGCACCGGCAGACGGCGCACCCGCGCCGGCAGGCTCTGCCAGCGTTCGCGAAGGGCCGATTGCGGTCGCAACGTGCCGGTGACAGCGGAATCGATTCTGGCCTGCAGTCGTTCGAGAAGCTGCATATCCTCAATCATCTGGTTGTGCGTTGTCTGCAGCTGGAACACATCAAGCACCGTGCCGTCACTGCAGGTTGTGATCCGCGCGCCGATGATGTTGATCCCGAGTCCCGCCACAGCGCCGGCAACCCGCGAAAACAGACCGGCGTCATCGACCGTCAGCAATGTCAATTCGGTCACCTTACGGTCGGCCACCTGTCTGAAATCAACCAGAATCGGCACATCCAACGATCGGAATCTGTGGCTCAATTCGGCATGCCTGACATGCATCTCGGTATCATAACCGGTCCAGTAATTACGCGGCAGCCGCGCCGCGTGGGCGGCAAAATCCTCATCCGACCATGCCGCCAGACCGGCACGGGCCTGTTCGCGCGCCTGTTCGGCACTGCTGGCGGCGATCACACTGGCATCAGCCCCGCGAAGCACCGCATCGCTCTGGTAATAGAGGTCACGCATCAGCGCCGCCTTCCACCCGTTCCAGACCGTTGGGCCAACACCGCGTATATCGGCAACGGTAAGCACCAGAAGCAGCTTCAGGCGTTCAGGAGATTGCACGACAGCGGCAAAATCCTCGATCGTCTTCGGGTCATTCAGATCATATCGGAACGCAATCCTGCTCATCAGAAGGTGGTGGCGGACCAGCCAGCTGACCGTTTCGGTTTCCTCAGGCGTCAGGCCGAGGCGCGGGCAGATATCCAGCGCCAGATCGGCGCCAAGCTCGGAATGGTCACCATCGCGTCCCTTTGCGATGTCATGCAGAAGCCCGGCAACAAACAGGGCGCGGCGTGACTCGATCTCGGGCATCACGGCGGTTGCCACCGGCGCTGTCTCGGCAAGAGCGCCGCTTTCGATCTGGTGGAGAATGCCGATCACCTGGATGGTGTGCTCGTCAACAGTATAGCTGTGATACATGTCGAACTGCATCATCGCGATGATCTTGCCGAAATCGGGAAGGAAACGTCCCAACACGCCGCTTTCATTCATCAGACGCAACACCCGCTCGGGATTGTGTCGCGATGTCAGGATGGCAAGGAATTCTTCTGCCGCCCGTGGATCATCCCGCGTCGCATCGCCAAGGGCGTGGAGGCCGCGTGTGATGCGTTGCAGTGCCTGTGGGTGAATGTCGGCTTGCTGTTCAAGCGCCAGATGGAAAATTTCCAGCATACGCAGCGGTGCCTCGCGAAACATCAGTTCGGGGTCGAGATTGATCCGCCCCGACCGGATCCGGAAATGCCCGAAATCCTGCCGCCCCTGAAATGCCGCCGCCCATCCAAGACGACGCTTGCGAAAATCGGTTTCCATGGCCGCGCAGATGATCCTGGTGAGGCTGCCAACGTCACGCGCCGCCAGATAATATCGCTTCATAAACCGTTCGACACCGCGCATGCCGCCGCGCGAGGCAAAGCCCATCAGCGGGGCGATGGCCATCTGGGCGTCGAAATCCAGCCGTTCCTCGGGGCGGCCCGACCGGATATGAAGGTGGCACCTGACAGTCCAGAGAAATCGCTGTGCGGCAGCGAACCGGCGGGCCTCGCTTTCCCGAAGAATGCCCTTTTCCACAATGTCGATGATGCTGTTGGCGCGATAGGCGAATTTCGCGATCCAGAACAGGGTGTGAAGGTCACGCAGGCCGCCCTTGCCTTCCTTGATATTCGGTTCGACGACATAGCGCGTGGCACCATGCCGATCATGGCGCTGGTCGCGTTCCTCAAGCTTGGTATCGACAAAATCAACCGGCTTCAGGCGCGCCACCTCGCGCCGGAACGACCGGTCGAGTTTGGTTGCCAGCGGCCTGTCCCCGGCCACGTACCGCATCTCGAGAAGTCCGGTCAGGATTGTCTGGTCTTCGCGCGAGGCGCGGATTGTATCAGCCACGGTTCGTTTGGCATGACCGACCTTCAGCCCCAGATCCCACAGCAGATAGAGAAGCGATTCCACCACGCTGTCGGCGGCCGGGTCACTGTCCTGTGCGGTAAGAAACAGCAGGTCGATATCCGAATTGGGTGCCAATTCGCCCCGCCCATATCCGCCGACGGCAACAAGCGCCACCCCGGTAGTCTGGCGACGTTGGACAAGGATATCGAGAAGGCATGCCAGAAGACGATCCATGCCAAGCGAATGACGGCCAACATAGACGGCGCCGTCACGTCCGGCAGCCAGTTCGTCGGCAAGGGCGGTTTTCATCGCCACATGGGCTGTTTTTGCCGCCTCAAGAAGCGCCGGCTGAAAGGTGCGGTCATCCGCCGTCTTCAGCCTGTCTGCAACCTGCCACAGGGCGGCGTCATCAATGGGTGCCCGGCCTTCGGCAAGCGCCGTCTCAAGAGGCTGGATCCATTGCCGCCACTGTTTGATCTGGCTGCTGCCGGTTCCCGGCGCATCTGTGGCACTCACCTTCATGCCCCCTCTATCCACCGGTATCTGCCATCGAAGTCATCCATTGGAGTCATCCGTTGACCCGCCTGCTGGGGAATCAAGAAGCTCGCGCAGTTCATATAACAGCTCCAATGCCTCGCGCGGTGCCAGCATATCGGGATTTATCTCCTCGACCCGGCTGCGCACCGGATCATCGACCGGCGTCGGTGCCGGGGCAACGCTCTGGGTAAACAGGGGCAGGTCAGCAGCAAGTCGGTCGGCATCGACAACGCCATGTCCACCGGCTTCCATCTCGGCAAGCAAGGACTGGGCGCGTGCGATGACCTGTGGCGGCAACCCGGCAAGCCGCGCCACATGGACACCATAGGACCGGTCCGCAGCCCCATCAATCACCTGATGCAGGAAAATGATTTCACCCCGCCATTCACGCACCTTCATCGAATGGCATGACAGCCGTTCAAGGTCATGACGCAGACTGGTCAGCTCGTGATAATGTGTGGCGAACAATGTTCGGCAGCGGTTGGTCTGGTGAAGATGCTCAAGCGCCGCCCAGGCGATGGCCAGCCCGTCATAGGTGGCTGTCCCGCGCCCGATCTCATCAAGAATGACAAAGGACCGCTCTGTCGCCCGGTTCAGGATCGCCGCCGTCTCGACCATTTCGACCATGAAGGTGGACCGGCCACGCGCCAGATCATCAGCCGCGCCCACCCGGCTGAAGATCCTGTCAATAATGCCGATGGTCGCCGTCTCGGCCGGCACAAACAGGCCGGCCTGCGCCATGATCGCGATATGGGCATTCTGCCGCAGAAATGTCGACTTGCCTGCCATGTTGGGGCCGGTGACAAGCCAGATCTCGCCCGTATCGCCAAGCATACAGTCATTGGGGATGAAACTGTCACCAGCAGACAGCATTGTTTCAATCACCGGATGCCGACCGCGGCCGATCTGGAAACTCGCATCATCGCGAATATCCGGGCGGCAGAAATCCCGCTTCAGGGCAAGAGCCGCCGAAGCCATCGCCACATCGATCGCCGCCAGCGCCCGCGCCGCCGCGGCAAGCTGTTCAGCCTCGGCCAACGCCCGCGACCGCAATGTCTCGAAAATCTCCAGTTCACGTGCCTGCGCCCGATCAGCAGCTGTCGACAGGTCACGTTCAAGTTCGGCAAGCTCGGTGGTGGTGAACCGCACCGTCTGGGCCGTCGTCTGCCGGTGGATGAACCGCTCGTCCTGCATCAGCTTTTCAGCATGCGCGCTTCGAACATCGACATGATAGCCGAGGACGTTGTTGTGCTTGACCTTCAATGAGGCAATCCCGGTGGCCTCGCAATATTGATGTTGAAGCGCGGCGATCAGGCGGCGGCTTTCATCACGAAGCGCACGAAGTTCATCCAGCGCGGCATCAAACCCGTGGCGCACAAACCCGCCATCACGGGCCAGCAGCGGCAATTCGTCTGCCAGCGCCGGCGCCAGTTCCGCCGCCAGTTTCACCGGTGCCATGACAGCATCATGGAGCGCCGCCAGATCACCAAGATCACCAAGCCCGTGGGTCCGTGTCGCCGTTCCGACAAGGTCCGACGCCGTGGTCAGCGCCTGCGACAGCGCCTGCAGGTCGCGTGGCCCACCATGGCCCATCGCCAGCCGCGACAGGGCGCGGTCGATATCCGGCTGACCCTTCATCATGTGACGAAGTTCATCACACAGCGATGGTCTGTCATGATACCAGCTGACAAGATCGAGTCGCGCAATGATGGCGTCCCGCGAAGCCAGCGGAGCGCCAATCCGCGCCGCCAGAAGCCGGCCACCGGCCGATGTCACCGTCATGTCGATTGCGGACAGAAGGCTGCCTTTCACCTCGCCGGACAGCGTACGGGTGATTTCAAGCGACCGCCGGGTCGCCTGGTCGATTTCCATATAGCCTGATTCGGTGATCGCCTGGATTGGCCTCAGACGGGGCATGTTGCCCTTCTGGGTCAGTTCGATATAGCCAAGCAGCGCGCCCGCCGCGGCGCTCATCGCGCGCGAGAGCTGCCCGAAACCGTCAAGGCTTGCCACGCCGTAATAGGAACACAGCGCGCGCGTGCCGCTGGCCGATTCAAACAGCGACGGCGCCTGTTCGGTCAGGCATGGGCCAAGCGTGGCGACGCCTTCCGGCAGGTCGGCACCGGTCGGAACAACAAGTTCAGCCGGGGCCAGCATGGCCAGCACCCCTTCAAGCCGGCCTGATGCCACCTCCTGCACCGCAAAATCGCCGGTCGACATGTCGGCCCAGGCCACCGCCATGGCCTCGCCAGCCTGGCCAAGCGATGCCAGATAGTTGTGTGCCCGCGGCGGCAGCAGATCATCTTCAGTCAGGGTACCGGGCGTCAGAATGCGAATCACCTCGCGTTTCAGCGGACCCTTGCCGCCACGCTGCTTCTGTGTCGCCGGATCCTCGACCTGCTCGCAGATGGCCACCCTGTGACCAGCCCCGATCAGCCGCGCAAGATAGCCATCCACCGAATGTACGGGCACGCCACACATCGGAATATCGTCACCGTCGCTTTTACCGCGCTTGGTCAGGGTGATGCCGAGCGCGGCCGCGCCGATCTCGGCATCCTCGAAGAACATCTCGTAGAAGTCGCCCATCCGATAGAAAAGCAGCGCGTCAGGGTGTGCATCCTTGACCTGCATATATTGCGCGATCATCGGGGTGGGCGACTTTACTTTTGCCGAGCCAGATGCTGTTATTGCCGCTGTCATTACTATCCCTTGGTTTCCCCGACGCCATGATGATGCCCAAGATATCTGATGTTATATCGCAAATCGCGTGTAACGCTTGGCCATTTGCTGGTAAAAGACAAAGAATAAACATCAGCCACAAAGAATAGATAACCGGTGTCATGACCAGAAAAAAGTCAAAGCTTGACCAAGAGGCCCTGAGCTTTCACGCCAATGGGCGGCCTGGCAAACTCGAAATCACGGCCACCAAGCCGCTGATGAGCCAGCACGACCTGTCGCTGGCCTATTCGCCGGGAGTGGCCGCGCCATGTCTCGCCATCGAGGCAGACCCGGACACGGCCTACGACTATACCGCCAAAGGCAACATCATTGCGGTCATTTCGAACGGCACCGCAGTTCTTGGCCTTGGTGACATTGGCGCCGCCGCGTCCAAGCCGGTGATGGAAGGCAAGGCGGTCCTGTTCAAGAAATTCGCCGATATCGACGGTATCGACCTTGAGGTGGACACCAAGGATACGGACAAGTTTGTCGAGGCCGTTGCGATGCTGGCACCAAGCTTCGGCGGCATCAACCTCGAGGACATCAAGTCGCCGGAATGTTTCATCATTGAACAGCAGCTGCGTGAACGGCTCGAGATTCCGGTGTTTCATGATGACCAGCATGGAACGGCCATCATCGCCGCTGCGGGGCTGATCAACGCGCTTCACATTACCGGGCGCGACATGAAGGACATCAAGGTGGTCTCGAACGGTGCCGGCGCGGCGTCGATTGCCTGCGTCGAGCTGATCAAGTCGATGGGCGTGCCGCATGAAAATGTCATACTGGTCGATCGCGCCGGCGTGATCTATCAGGGGCGCGAGGATTCCATGAACCAGTGGAAGTCGGCGCATGCTGTGCCAACCGACGCGCGGACCCTCGAAGAGGCGCTGGACGGTGCCGATGTGTTCCTGGGGCTGTCGGTGGCCGGGGCACTGAGTGCGAAAATGGTCCAGTCGATGGCCAAGCGCCCGATCATTTTCGCAATGGCCAACCCGGTTCCCGAAATCATGCCCGAGGAGGCCAAGAAGGTCCGCCCGGACGCCATCATCGCCACCGGCCGGTCCGACTATCCAAACCAGGTCAACAATGTCCTCGGCTTTCCCTATATCTTCAGGGGCGCACTGGATGTCCGGGCCAGCAAGATCAACGAAGAGATGAAGATCGCTGCCGCCGAGGCGATTGCCTTTCTGGCCCGCGAGGACGTTCCCGACGCCGTCGCCGAGGCCTATGGCGGACAGATGCTGCAATATGGTGATGACTATATCATCCCGGCCCCGTTCGATCCGCGGCTGATCTCGGCCGTATCCTCGGCCGTCGCCGAAGCCGCGATGAAAACCGGCGTAGCGCGCAAGCCGATCAAGGATCTGGCGAAATATCGCCGCGAGCTGTCGGCCAGGATTGACCCCACCGCATCGACATTGCAGGTCATCTTCGACCGCATCAGCGCCAATCGCAAAAGGGTCGTCTTTGCCGAGGGTGAGGAGGAAAAGGTGATCCGCGCGGCGCTGGCATTTCGCAATGCCGGCTATGGCGACCCGATCCTTGTCGGGCGCGAACATCGGATCCGCGAGACCATCGAACGTCTTGGTCTGGAAGGTGCCGAGGACCTGCCGATCACCAATGCCAAGGTGTCGGACCATAATGAGGACTATATCGATTTCCTCTATGAAAAGCTGCAACGCAAGGGCGCGCTTCGCCGCGACTGTCAGCGCATGGTCAATCTCGACCGCAACGTCTTCTGTGCCTGTATGGTGCTGAAAGGCCATGCCGACGCGATGGTGACCGGGGTGACCCGGTCCTTCAAGCCAAGCTTTGATCACGTCACGCGGGTGATTTCCCCGCGGGAGGGCAAGACCTATCTGGCAACCTCGATGATCGTATCGCGGGGCCGGACGGTGTTCATTGGCGATGTGTCGGTTCATGAACGTCCGGACGGCGAGAAGATCGCCGACATTGCCGAGGCCATTGCCGCCAAGGCCCGGCAGATGGGACACACGCCGCGGGTCGCCGTGCTGTCCTTTACCACATTCGGCAATCCGGCATCCGACATCACCGTCGAAGCCCGCCGCGCCATCGAGATTCTCGACCAGCGGAACCCTGATTTCGAATATGATGGCGAGATGTCAGCCGATGTCGCGCTCGATTACGAGCTGATGAAGCAACGCTATCCGTTTTGCCGCCTGTCGGGACCGGCAAACATTCTGGTGATGCCGGGGCTGCATTCGGCCAATATTTCTTTCGAGCTGATCCAGAACCTGACCGAAGGGTCTGTCATCGGCCCCATCATGCTTGGCGCGGAAAAACCTTTCCATATCGTGCAGATGGGTGCGTCGGTGAACGACCTTGTTCAGGCGGCAGCGCTGGCAGCCTATGAAGCGCTGCGCTGAGCCGGTCTCCTAGAGGCCGTCGGCCTTTACCAGCGCGGCAAGATCCGATTCTGGACGTGCCCCGACATGCGATATCACCTCGCCGGCAGCAAGGCTGGCGATGATACCCGATTCGCGTGCGTTGCGCCCGTTGGTGCGACCATAGAGATACCCGGCTGCAAACAGATCGCCGGCACCGGTGCTGTCGACAACCGGACCCTGCGGGCGGGCCGGAAAATCATGACGGTCACCGGCATGGCCGACAAAGGCACCATTCGCGCCGCGTGTGATAACCGCCTCGTCGACCTGACCGCACAGAACATCCATCGCCGTTCCGATGGGGCTGTCGCACAGGCTGGCCGCCTCGTCTTCATTGGCGAACAGAATATCGACATGGTCATGGACAAATCTGGCCAAAGCCTCGCGATGGCGTTCGGCACACCACGGATCCGAGAGCGACAGTGAAACGCGAACGTCATGACGTGCGGCAAGCGCCGCCGCATGGGCAAAGATCGCCGGTCCGGCAGGGGCATCGAAAAGATAGCCCTCAAGATAGATGACCTTGGCCGCCTCGACATCTTCGGGGCGAATGTCATCCGGTTCGAATTCAATGCAGGCGCCAAGATAGGTGTTCATCGACCGTGTGGCGTCATCAGACACCAGAATGATCGAAGACGCTGTCGGTGACCCGTTCGGCTGGGGTGAGGCGCCAAAGGCAACGCCCGCATCATGAATGTCACGGATGAAACCATGACCAAGCTCGTCATCATGGACCCGCCCGGAAAATCCGGCCGTGCCGCCAAGCGCGACAATCCCGACCGCGGTGTTGGCGGCCGATCCACCGGAGATTTTCCGGGGATCGTCAATGGCCGCATAAAGTGCTGCCGATTGCGCAGAATCGACCAGATTCATCATCCCCTTGCCGATATTGTGGCTGGCAAGAAACGCATCATCACAGGACGCAAATATATCGACAATGGCATTGCCGACAGCAAGAACATCAATTCGCGATGACATGGAAATCCTCAATGGGTGTGACAGGACGCAGCGCCAGATGATGTAGAGGCTCGCCGGTGATGAGGCAAGGACAAAGACAGGGGAGCGGCGAAGCGCTGCCTGCGAAAGTGATTTGCCCTTGCGCCACCGGCTGGTCTAAGGTGCCGGGCGAAATCCATAACCCCGGTGTGTGTGTTCTGTCATGCGGTTTGCCTTTTTGATCCCGGCCATCACGGCAATTGGCATAACCGGTTGCCAGGTGCCGCCAGCTGTCACAGGTGCCCCGTCTACAACACCGGCCACAAAACCAGCTCCAACGCCAGCCGCACCGGTTGCCACATCGACCGTCACACCAATTGTCACACCAGCCGTTACACCGGCCCCGCCGACACCCGTCACACCAGCACCCATTACGCCAGCGCCTGTCTCACCTGCGCCTGTCTCACCTGCGCCTGTCTCTCCAGCCGCGCCGGAGTCCAGCGACACCTCTTCAGATGTCGGTCAGGCTGCCGGCAGCACGGACGTGCCGGACACCGATATCAATGCCATCGTTCAGGATATGGACAAAACCTTGGCGGCAGACGAGGTGTCTTCGCGTACACCGGAACCCCCGGCAGATGACAGTCCAGAGGCGATATCACCGCAGATCGTGATCCAGGGTGCGACAGACACCAGCCCGGCTGAGCCGATTGACCCTGACGCCGGGGTGAAAGACAGCACAGCCCCGGCAACAACCGAACTTGCCCTTGCCGCACCACCACCACCACCGCCGCCGCCGCCACCGCCGCCGCCACCGGAACTGGCACCGCAGGATCTGGTCGGCCTCGACATGTCGGTGCTGCGGCAACGTCTTGGCGATGCCGATTTCACACGCCGCGAGGGCGCCGTCGAAACCTGGCAATACAGATTCCGGTCATGTGTGGTTGATTACTTTCTCTATGCCGGAACAGCGGGTCCGGCAGTCCGCAGCTGGGCCTGGCGATCCCCTGTCATTGGCGGCGGTCTTGATGCCACCGCTTGTCGCCGGGAACTTGCCGGGCGTGACCGCTCCAGCTGATCGCGACAGCTAGTCTGCCGCCGGGGTCTTGTCCTTGTAATTGCAGAATTCGGCGATGCTACAGCGCCAGCATTCCGGTTTGCGGGCCTTGCAGACATAGCGGCCATGCAGAATAAGCCAGTGATGCGCACCCTTTTTCCAGACTTCGGGAACCCGGCGCACAAGCTCTGCCTCGACGGCGTCAGGTGTCTTGCCCGGTGCCATGCCGGTGCGGTTGCCAACCCGAAATATGTGCGTGTCGACAGCAATGGTCGGGTGGCCAAAAGCCTCGTTCAGGACGACATTTGCGGTTTTTCTGCCAACCCCGGGAAGCGCCTCCAGCGCGCCGCGATCATCCGGGACAATGCCGCCATGGGTTTCGATGAGAATTTCCGACAGCCTGTGAACATTCTTCGCCTTGGTGTTGAATAGACCGATGGTGCGGATGTGATGGGCAATGCCGTCAACCCCAAGATCGACCATCGCCTGTGGCGTATTGGCAGCTGCGTATAACCCCTTTGTGGCACGGTTGACACCGACATCGGTGGCCTGTGCCGACAGCACCACCGCCACCAGCAGCGTGTAGGGATCGCGATAATCAAGCTCGGTCTTTGGTTCGGGAAGGACGGCGGCAAGGCGTTCGAAACATACCTCGATATGCGCCAGTTTCATCTTGCGGGATCGCGCCATGACAATGCTGTCTCCGTTGCCTGTCCGGGGTAAGTACCTGTCCGGGGTAAGTACCTGTCCGGGGAAAGTACCTGACCGGGGGAAAGTTCTGGACCGCCGTCAAGATTGCCCTAATGTTGTGTGAGGCGCAATTATCCGCAATGCAACGGCAATGACGGTCTTTAATCTCGGTTCGATCAATATTGATCTTGTCTATATGGTGCCGCATTTCCCGGCACCGGGGGAAACGCTGACGACACTCGATTATCAGCGCATGCTTGGTGGCAAGGGCACAAACCAGTCTATCGCGCTGGCCCGTGCTGGCGGCGAGGTGGTGCATATCGGTGCCGCCCATGCTGAAGATGGCTGGATCCGGGACGAGATGCACAAGGCCGGTGTTGATATCCGCGCTGTCCAGACATGCCAGACGGCCACCGGCCACGCAGTTGTTTCGGTATCACGCGATGGCGAGAACCAGATCCTGCTATGGCCGGGCGCCAACCACACCATCGACATGACACAGGCCATCTCCACCCTTGATCTGGCCGGGGAGGGTGACTGGGCGTTGCTTCAGAATGAAACATGTGGGGCTGATGAATTTGTTGCCGCAGCGTGCAAGCGGGGTCTGAAAATTGCCTACAGCGCGGCACCTTTTGACGCCGAAATCACCGCGCGGCTGCTGCCGCAGACCGATCTCCTGGTGGTTAATGAGGGTGAAGCCGCCGCCCTGACCGACATGCTTGGCAAGCCTGCTGCACGTGCGGGGATTCCCCATCTTGTTGTCACCAAGGGAAGCGATGGTGCCGATTATTATGGTCAAGCCGGCAGCCGCCACCAGCCAGCCTTCAAGGTATCGCCCGTCGACACCACCGGAGCCGGCGATTGCTTTTTCGGCTATCTTCTTGCCGGCATCTCGCAGGGCGAGGATATCGAATCATCACTTCGCCTCGCCAGCGCGGCGGCAGCGTTGCAGGTCACAAAGCCTGGCGCGGCGGCGGCCATGCCATCACGCGCCGCGGTTGACGAATTGCTGGAAGCGCAGGGGTAATGGGAATGACGCAACCGGCGCCGCAGAAGATCATCATCGACACCGATCCCGGCATTGACGATGCCATGGCGATCCATCAGGCCTTTGCCGATGACAGGCTCGACGTGGTCGGGCTGACAACCATTTTCGGCAATGTCACGGCCATACAGGCAACCCGCAATGCGCTGCATCTTGCTGACATGGCCGGTCATCCGGCAGCTGTTGCCGGCGGCGCGCCGGTTCCCCTGCGCCGCGCCCCGGAACCGCCTGCCGATTTTGTTCATGGACCGGAAGGGTTCGGCGGTCTGCCGGCCCCCACGCCGGGTCGGGCCGCCGACCCGCGAAGCGCGGCCGTCTTTCTGTGCGAAAGCTGCGCCGCAGCCCCGGGAGACATCATCATCTGCGCTGTCGGTCCGCTGACAAATCTGGCTGCGGCACTTGCCTATGACCCGTCTATCGCCAGACATGCCAAGCGGGTCGTTGTGATGGGTGGCAGTGTTGCCCGCCACGGCAATGTCACCGACTGTGCCGAAGCCAATATCTGGAACGATCCCGATGCTGCGGACCTTGTCTTTGCCGCCGACTGGGATGTCACCATGGTCGGGCTGGATGTCACCGAAAAGACCAGATGCTACCCGCAGGATTTCGCCGCCATTGCCGCACGATCGCCCATCATCGGCGGTTTTCTGAACGGTGCCACCGAATTCTATTTCGACTTTCACGAGGCCAAGCTTGGCGAGAGGCTGTGCTTCATGCATGATCCATCAGCCATTCTGGCGATCACCGACCAGAATCTGTTTGAATTCGAGACGATGCCGATATCGGTCATCTGCAGCGGCGCGGAGATCGGGCGCACCATCATTGGCGGGCCGGATCGCCGTGAGGTATCGGTCGCGATGCGGGTCGAGTCACAGGACGCCCGACAGCGCTTCCTGGAGATCATGGCCCGCGCCGATGAACGCGCGATGGCACGACGACGCACACCCAATTGAAGGAAACGGTCACAGGGGACTGACATGCAGGTTGAAACCGTTGATTACAGGGCGGCAGATGCTGCCGAGACTCTTGAAAGGTCACTTCGTGAAACCGGGTTTGCGGTGCTGGCAAACCACCCGATCACGCCGGAACGAATTACGGCTGTCTATGACGCATGGGGCTCGTTCTTTGATGGCGAGGACAAGGTCAACTATGCCGTCAGGCCGCCGGCCCATGACGGGTATTTCGCCTTTCGCTCGGAAAATGCCAAGGATTCGACGGTCAAGGATCTGAAAGAGTTCTTCCATGTCTATCCCGGCTGCAGGCTGCCTGAATCGCTGACCGACCTGACAAGACAGATCTATGCCGACCTTGAGACGCTTGGGCGCGAGCTTCTGGGCTGGATCGAGAGCCGGGTTCCAGCACATGTGAAGGGCTCATTGTCGATGCCGCTTGCCGACATGATGGAGGGAAGTGATCAGAGCCTGCTTCGCATCCTCCATTATCCGCCGGTCAAGGATGCCGAGCCGGGGGCAATCCGGGCCGCTGCACATGAAGACATCAATCTGATCACGCTGCTGCTGTCAGGGTCCAAACCTGGTCTGCAGGCACGCGACGCCGATGGCGGATGGCACGATATTGCGTGCGATCCAGGCATGATCACGATCAATAACGGGGACATGCTGGCGATGGCGACAGACAATTATTTTCCCTCGACGACACACCGGGTCACCAATCCCGACACCAGCCAGAATGTGTCACGCTATTCGATGCCCATGTTTCTGCATCCGCGCCCGGACGCCCCGTTGCGCCCGGACGTCACGGCGGATCAGTATCTGCAACGCAGGCTGAAGGAAATTGGCCTGAAATAGCCACTGTGCAACGCAAAGCAAATGGACTGTATCGCCAAAACAGGATAGGAATCGAATAAGGTGAACAATGCCGGCGTCCGGCATTTCATCGGTTGGAAGGCGTGGCACAGAATCACGCGCTTTACGGAAACGGGAGATAGGAACATGTTTATGAAAAAGGCTGCCTTAACTACAGGTATTGCAGCGGCGTTCATGCTTGCTTCGGCTGGCGGCGCATCTGCCTTCACCGCCTGTCAGGTGACAGATGTCGGTGGAATCGACGATTCCGGGTTCAACGAAACCGCATGGAAGGGCGTTGAGGATTCCATGAAGGCTTTTGGCATCGACGGCCGGTATCTGGAGTCCCAGTCCGAAACGGACTATGAACCGAACCTCAACGCGCTTCTTGACGCCAAATGCGACATCATCATTTCCGTTGGCTTCCTGATGGCTGACGCCACGGCCACCTCGGCCGGTGCCAACCCCAATGCAAAATTTTCGATCGTCGATATGGCCTATGACCCGACCATTCCGAATGTTCTTGGTCAGGTCTACGCAACCAATCAGGCAGCCTTCATGGCCGGCTATCTGTCGGCAGGCATGTCAAAGACCGGCGTTGTCGGCACCTTTGGTGGCATCAACATCCCGCCGGTAACCGCCTTCATGGACGGTTTCTATTATGGTGTTGCCTATCACAACAGCCAGAAGGGCACCAATGTCCAGGTTCTTGGCTGGAACCCGGAAAGCAAGGAAGGCCTGTTCACCGGCAATTTCGAGAGCCTGGATGACGGTCGTGCCTTTGCCCAGAACCTGTATGATGAAGGCGCGGATATCGTGATGCCGGTTGCCGGCCCGGTTGGCCTGGGATCGGCCGCGCTGGCGACCGAGCTTGGTGCCGAGGCGCTGAAAATCGTTGGCGTTGACGCCGATATGGAGGTCAAGGACACCAACAATCCCGGTGTGTATCTGACCTCGGTGCTGAAGCGTATGGATTCAACCGTCATGCAGGTTATCAAACAGGCCATGGACGGAAGCTTCAAAGGCGGCATGATTGTCGGCACTCTGGCCAATGACGGTGTAGGCATTGCGCCCTATCACAGCTTTGACAGCGCCGTTCCGGCAGCGCTGAAGGCCGAAGTGGAAAAGATTCGCGCTGGCATCATCGCCGGCTCGATCAACGTCGGCGGCTGATCCGTTAACATGCCCGTTGCCCCCTTGTGATCGGGGGCAGCGGGACTTTTTTGTGAGCCGGTTTTCATGGATATCGAGCTTCGCGGCATCAGCAAGAGCTTCGGTCCGGTGCGGGCCAATCAGGATATCAATCTTGATATTCGCGCTGGCGAGGTGTTGGGGTTGCTTGGTGAAAACGGGGCCGGCAAATCGACCCTGATGAATATTCTGTCCGGGCTGTACAGCGCGGATTCCGGCGATATTCTCATTGACGGACAACCGGTGGTCTTTACCGGGCCGGGCGACAGCATCGCCAGTGGCATCGGCATGGTGCATCAGCATTTCATGCTGGTACCCGTCTTCAGTGTTGTCGAGAACGTCATTCTCGGCGTGGAACCGACAGCCGCTGCCGACTTTCTGGATCTTGACGCCGCGCGTGCGCAGGTGCAGGACATCAACACCCGGTACGGCATGGAGGTGCCAACCGACGCGCGGATCGAGGATTTGCCTGTCGGCATCCAGCAACGGGTGGAAATCCTGAAAGTTCTCTTCAGATCGGCGGATGTGCTGATCCTTGATGAACCGACAGCCGTGCTGACACCGCAGGAGGTGGAGGAATTCTTCACCATCGTGCGGGCGCTTCGCGATGCCGGCAAGGGCATTGTCTTCATCACCCACAAGCTGCACGAGATTCTTGAAATTGCCGACAGGGTCAGCGTTCTGCGTCAGGGGCAAATTGTCGGGCATGGCGACCCTGCCACCTTTTCCGAGGCCGACCTTGCCGAGATGATGGTCGGAAGGCCCGTCAGCTTTTCGGTTGAGCGCGCCGAAACCACACCGGGGGACGCTGTGCTGACTCTTGCCGGGGTCGGCATTTTCGATCACAGCCAGGATGCCAGGCTTGTCGATATCGACATGACGGTGCATGGCGGCGAGGTTGTCGGCATTGCCGGTGTTCAGGGAAATGGCCAGACCGAGCTTGTCGAGGCGATTACCGGCCTGTCCTCCGTGACCACCGGCGACATCGACTTTGCCGGACAGAACATCACCCGTGCCAGCGTTCGCCAGCGCCACAGGATGGGAATCGCGCATATTCCCGAGGACCGCCACAAATCGGGAATGGTCGGCAATTTCACCGTCGCCGAAAATATGGTGCTGAACAGCTATTATGATGAAAGCGTCACTTCGGGCGTACAGATCGACTGGCGCCGGGTCCATGCCCGCGCCGCCAGTGCCTGTCTGACCTATGATGTCCGCACGCCAAGTGTGTTTCTTGGCGCTGGCAGCCTGTCGGGTGGCAATCAGCAGAAGATGGTGGTGGCACGGGAACTGGAGCGTGATGTGAAGCTGATTGTCGCCTCGCAGCCGACCCGGGGCGTCGATGTCGGGTCGATCGAATATATCCACCAACAGCTCATCGCCTGTCGTGACCGTGGCAATGCGGTATTGATCATTTCCTCGGAACTTGACGAGATCCTCGACCTGTCGGACCGCATCTATGTGATGTTCGAAGGCCGGATTGCGGCCGAGTTCGATAATCGTGGCGGCGGTGCCGACCGCAACGCCATCGGGCTTGCCATGGCCGGTGTGCGGCAGGGGGACGCCGCATGACCACCGGCAAACAATCATCCAGATCGCCAGTTGCACAGCAGCCGCTGTCACAGGATATGTCAGCCGAGATGAAGGCGCTTCTTGCGCCAACCATCAACAGCCGGTCATCCTGGCGCGAGCTGTTTATCCTGCCACTTGCGGCGATGTTCCTGGCGATGCTGATCGGTGCCCTGATCATGATGGCGACATCGGTCGCGCCGACAACAATCCTGCAGAGCTTTATCGCCATGGCGGATGGGTCTGTCGGGTCACTTCATGCAATTTCGGAAACACTGACCGCGGCGACACCGCTGGTCATGGCGGGGTTGGGTATCGGTCTGGCGTTCCGGGCCGGGCTGTTCAATATCGGGGCCGAAGGTCAGATGATCGTCGGCGGCCTGGCAACCGCCATTGTCAGTTTTTCGATTACCGGTCTGCCGATCTGGCTTCATCTGCCACTTGTGCTGATGGTCGGACTTGCCATCGGCGCGATCTATGCCGCCATTGCCGGGTTGCTGAAAGCGGCGACGGGCGCGCATGAGGTCATCTCGACAATCATGCTCAACCTGATCGCCATTCGCCTTCTGGACTACATGCTTCGGCAGCCCTTTATCCAGAAGGAAGGCCGCTCCGACCCGATTTCAAAGGCCGTCCTCGACACCGCCACATTGCCCCGCATACTGGAATTTCTGGATGGTAACCTGCGGCTTCATGGTGGGATTTTCATCATGCTGGCGGCGGTGGCCGTCATCTACTGGCTGCTGTTCCGCTCGAAACTCGGCTTTGCCTTTCGCATTTCTGGTGAAAATCCGGGGGCTGCCCGCTATGCGGGTATTCGGGCCGGGCTGACGGTTGTCATGGCCATGGCCATCGCCGGGGCGCTTGCCGGTCTGGCCGGCGCGACACAGGTCAGTGGTGTGCTGGGGCGGGCCACGCCGGGCTTTACCGCCGGGATCGGGTTTGACGCCATCGCGGTGGCACTTCTCGGGCGGTCGCATCCGGTCGGGATTCTTCTTGCCGGGTTGCTGTTCGGCGCGCTCGAGGCAGGTGGACGCCAGATGCAGGTCGATGCCGGTGTGTCGATCGACATGATCGGGATCATTCAGGCGCTGATCATCATTTTCGTGGCGGCACCGCTTTTGGTGCGCCGGATTTTCCCGCCCTTGTTCCGTGAACGGCGACGCGGAGCTGAACATCATGACTGACCCGCGCCCGAACAATGATGGAACAGTCCGGCTGGTCGACTGGCGCGCCTATGTATCGGGGGGTGTGCTGATCGCACTGGCGCTGATTGTTGCCCTTCTTCTCGACACGCCGTGGGATGCTGTCTCAACCTTCCGCATTTCACGGCCACGGGATGTATGGGCGGTTGGCAACCTGACGGTGCCGAGCCAGTGGTTCAATGTCGTTGCATCGATACTGCTGGCCTTTCTCGGGACAAGGCTGTTCCTCAAGGGTGGCGGCAAATGGACAGCACTGGCGCTTGGCATGGGGCTGCTTGTTCTGGTCATCGCCTTTCTTGTCTGGGCGACTGCCGGCAAGGCCATTTCGCTGACAGGCATGTTGCAGGCCACCCTTGTCCGCGCGGTACCGATCGCGCTGGCCGCGCTTGGCGGGATCCTGTGTGAACGGGTTGGCGTGATCAATATCGCCATTGAGGGCATGCTTCTTGCCGGCGCGTTCACCGGTGCGCTGTTCGGATCTTTGATGGGGGGCTGGGCCGGCATCATCTGCGCTGTCATCACAGGCGGCATGTTCGGTCTGCTGCTGGCGGCGCTGGTGATCACCTATCGGGTTGACCAGATCATCGCCGGTGTGGTGATCAATCTGTTCGTGCTTGGCCTGACATCCTATGTCTCAAGTCAGGTATTTTCCGAATATCGCTGGCTCAACAAGGCGTCCCCCTTCCGGTCCTTCAAGATCCCGGTGCTTGGTGACATTCCGCTTGTCGGGCCGGTTTTTTTCAACCAGAACCTGTTTGTCTATGGCGCGCTGATCCTGGTAACGCTGTCGACCTATTATCTTTTCCACACCCGGCACGGATTGCGGGCGCGGGCAGTTGGCGAACATCCCCGTGCCGCCGACACTCTGGGGATCAACGTCATCAAGACGCGTTATGCGCACGTTATCATGGCCGGCATGGTCGCAGGATTTGGCGGTGCCTGGTTCACCCTTGGTTCGGTCGGCAGGTTTGACGAGAACATGACCTTTGGGCGGGGCTTCATTGGCCTGGCGGCGATGATTTTCGGGCGCTGGCATCCGCTTGGCGCGCTGGCGGCGGCACTGGTCTTCGGGTTTGCCGATTCGCTGCAACAGAAACTGTCGATCCTGAACACGCCAATCCCGTCGGAGTTCCTGTCAATGGCGCCCTATATCGCGACTATCGTTGTCGTTGCCGGTCTTGTCGGCAAGGCGCGCCCGCCTGCCGCAATCGGCAAACCCTATGTCAAGGAATAGCCGATGCAGAATGAAACACAGCTGATGGATGTCGCCATCAAGGCGATGGGGCGGGCCTATGCCCCCTATTCCCAATTCCCGGTGGGGGCAGCCATTCTTGATGAGTCCGGCACCATTCATGCCGGGGCGAATATCGAGAATGCCGCCTATCCGGTTGGCAATTGCGCCGAAGCAAGCGCCATTGCCGCAATGGTGATCGCGGGTGGTAATCGAATTGCGATGATCGCAGTGGCTGGTGGTGACGGCAATCTGCTATGCACACCCTGCGGGGCCTGCCGCCAACGCATTCGCGAATTCGGCGCGGCAGACACACCGGTCCTTGTTGGAGGACCGGACGGATTACAGCGGCGATTCACCCTTGGCGAATTATTGCCGGAAAGCTTTGGGCCGGAAAATCTGGCCGATTAGGACTGTGTGCCGGCCTGTGGTCAGCCAGTTCTGTGGTCAGCCCGTTCTGTGGATCAGCCGGTACCGTAAATCCTGTCACCGGCATCACCAAGACCCGGCATGATATAGCAGGAGTCATTCAGCTCCCTGTCGAGCGCGGCGGTGACAATCGGCACATCGGGATGCGCGTCGTGAAGAGCCTTCACGCCTTCCGGTGCCGCCACCAGGCACGCAAACACAATATCCTGAACACCGATCTTGCGAAGCGTATCCAGCGCCATCACCGCACTGCCACCGGTGGCAAGCATCGGGTCGCCGAGGATGACCTGCCGCTGGATGATGTCGCTTGGCAGGCTGTTGTAATAGGACACCGGCGCCATCGTGTCATGATCACGATACAGCCCGAGATGACCGACGCTGGCTTCGGGACAGACCTGACTGAATCCGTCGATCAGACCATTTCCAGCCCGCAGGATCGACACAAGACACGGATAGGGTGGCAGCATCGCCTGTGCGCTTGTCATCTCCAATGGGGTCTGGATGTCGACGCTGCTTGTTTTCAGTGCGGCAAAGGCCGGATAGGCAAGAAGCCATGACAATTCATGAAGCGTCTGCCGAAAGCGATGTGACGGGCTGGTGTGATCCCGGAGTATCGAAAGCTTGTGATCAACGAGCGGGTGATCCATCACCGTCAGATTGGGTTGCCTCGACGCATTCATAAAGCTGTGCTCCTTCGGATACTGTCTTACGACATTACCCATAAAGCTTTGCTTTTTCCATTCACAAAAGCCGCGCCCGGCGGCAGTATGACCAGCCGTTTCACGAGGGTTTCGATGGCCAAGCTTTATTTTTCCTATGCCGCGATGAATGCCGGCAAATCAACCATCCTGCTGCAGGCGTCCCACAATTACCGCGAACGGGGGATGAACACCTTGCTTCTGACGGCGCGGCTGGATGATCGTGTTGGCGAGGGCAGGATCGGATCGCGGATCGGCATCGAATCGGCGGCATATGTATTTGATGGCGACACCGACATGACCGCTCTGGTCGCGGCGGAAAATATGGCCGCCCCTCTTGCCTGTGTATTCATCGACGAGGCGCAGTTCCTGACCGACACACAGGTCTGGCAGTTGGCGGGAATTGCCGACAATATGGGCATTCCGGTCATGTGCTACGGGCTTCGCACCGATTTTCAGGGCAACATGTTTCCCGGTAGTGCGCGCCTTCTTGCCATCGCGGATGTATTGCGGGAGATCCGCACCATCTGCCACTGCGGACGCAAGGCGACCATGGTTGTCAGACAGGATGATGAAGGCCGGGTAATCCGCGAGGGCGCACAGGTCGAGATTGGCGGTAATGAGCGTTATATTTCGCTGTGCCGCCGCCACTGGGTAGAAACCATGGCCGGCGACTGAGCCGTGGCCTAGCCGGCCAGTACGTCATTCATGTCATAGAAACCGGCCGAAGCGGCAGCCGCAAAACGCGCCGCACGCAGCGCGCCGCGCGCAAAAATGGCGCGATCGGTCGCTTTATGCGAGATTTCGACACGTTCTGAATCACCAAAGAATATCACTGAATGTTCTCCGGTGACATCTCCGCCCCGAAGCACCGCAAACCCGATATCGCCCGGAGTGCGCGCACCTGTCTGGCCTTTACGAACCATATCGGACACGGAATCAAGACTGACTCCGCGCCCGCGGGCCGCCGCCTCGCCAAGTGCCAGCGCGGTACCGGACGGGGCGTCAACCTTGTGGTGGTGATGCGCTTCAAGGATTTCGATGTCCCAGCCATCAACCAGCTGCGATGCCACCTGTTCAACAAGCTTTGCCAGCAAGGTGACGCCTATCGAGGTGTTCGCACAGTAAACAAGTGGAATGGATTTGGCCGAATCCGCCAGCGCGGCTTCATCATCTTCGGCAAGGCCCGTGGTACCGACAACCATCGCGCAGCCATGACGGGTCGCCATGTCGGCATGTGCAACACTGGCCGCCGGGCTGGAAAAATCGATCAGCACATCGGCCCCGACAAGATCTTCGGGATTGTCTGAAATCAGAACGCCATTTGTCCCGGTACCGGCAAGCAAGCCGCTATCCTGGCCAATCGCCTCACAGCCGGTGCGGTCTGTCGCGGCAACAAGCTCAAGGTCCGGCGCGGCGGTGATTTCGCGAATCAGCATACGGCCCATACGGCCGGCTGCACCCGGTATACCAATCTTGATCATTGGGGATGTCATCTATGCGGCCCTCCTCGCCGAATGCGGCGAGACTATAAAGCTGTTGTCGGCAGGGCAAGATGAAATCGGTATTGCGGCTAGCTGTCGTCGGCCCAGATCCGGCGAGCCCGCTTCAGAAAGCTGTCAGTCTCCGGGCTGGTATCTCCAGCCTCGCTGAATTGCTTGAGAAGCTCTTTCTGCTTCTTTGTCAGGTTGGTTGGCGTTTCAACCTGAACCTCGACAATCTGGTCGCCGCGGGTATTGCGGCGCAACACCGGCATACCCTTGCCACGCATGCGGAACCGGCGTCCCGACTGCGTTCCGGAGTCAATCGTCAGCCGTGCCATCCGGCCTTCGACCGTCGGTACGTCAATGCTGCCACCAAGTGCCGCTGTTGTCATCGGTACGGGGATACGGGTCAGGATGTCGGCCCCATCACGAACCAGGATCGGATGCGGGTCGACCGAAATGAAGATGTAGAGATCACCGGGAGGTCCGCCCCGGAACCCGGCCTCGCCCTTGCCGGACAGGCGAATCCGGTTGCCACTGTCAACGCCGGCAGGCACCGAAACCGACAGCACCTTGCTTTGCCGCACCCTGCCTTCGCCGCCGCAGCCGCCACACGGGTCCGATATCATCTGGCCCATTCCCTGACAGCTGTGGCAGGTGCGTTCGACAGCAAAGAATCCCTGCTGCGCGCGGATTCGGCCACTGCCACCGCAGGTGCCGCAATTTTGGGGTTGGGCGCCGGCTGCGGAACCGGTGCCGTTGCAGTCATCACAGCCTACCGGAACCGTTACGTTGATATCGCGCTGAACGCCTGAAAACGCCTCTTCAAGAGAGATGTTCATATCATGGCGAAGGTCGTTCCCGCCACGATCTGGCTGTGCGCCACCGGCACCACGCGAAAATTCGGAAAACATCTGGTCGAAAATGTCGGCAAAACCGCCACCACCAAAACCGCCGCCGCCGCCAAACCCACCAGCGCCGAAGCCGCCGGCACCCGCATTGTCAAACGCGGCATGGCCCATCCGGTCATAGGCGGCGCGCTTTTGCGGATCCTTGAGAACTTCATAGGCTTCGGTTGCTTCGCGAAAGCGCTCTGCCGCCGCCTCGTCATCCGGATTCCGGTCCGGGTGGTTCTTCATCGCCAGTTTGCGATAGGCAGATTTCAGCGCGGATCCATCTGCGTCCTTGGACACGCCGAGAACATCATAGAAATCACGCTTGCTCATGATTTTGCCACCAGACTGACCAATGGGAAACCGCGGGGGACGATGGCATCACCGTCCCCGCGCATCCTGGTTTGAAGGGTTATTTCTTGTCGCCGGCCGCCGCATCGCCGTCGACTTCTTCGAATTCGGCGTCAACGACGGTTTCCCCGTCATCGGCATTGCTGCCCTCGGCATCGGTTGCGGGCTGTTCCGCCTGATAGGCAGCCTCACCCATCTTCATCATCGATTGCGACAGCTCTGCCGATTTGGCGGCAATTGCCTCGACATCATCACCTTCAAGCGATTCCTTCAAAGCGGCGATTCCAGCCTCGACCTCGGCCTTTGCCGCCGGGTCGGCCTTGTCGCCAAGATCCGCAATGGCCTTTTCAGCACCATGGACAAGGGCTTCACCCTGATTCCGTTTTTCAACGGCATCACGGCGCTTCTTGTCCTCTTCGGCGTTGGCTTCGGCCTCGCTGACCATCCGGTCAATCTCGCTGTCGTCAAGACCACCGGATGCCTGGATGCGAATCTCCTGCTCCTTGCCCGTCGCCTTGTCCTTGGCACTGACCTTGACGATGCCGTTGGCATCGATATCGAACGTCACCTCGATCTGCGGTACGCCGCGCGGTGCCGGTGCAATACCTTCCAGATTGAACTGGCCGAGATGCTTGTTGTCAGACGCCATTTCCCGTTCGCCCTGATAGACCGAGATGGTCACCGCCGACTGATTGTCATCAGCGGTCGAAAAGACCTGGCCCTTCTTTGTCGGGATGGTCGTATTACGGTCGATCAGGCGCGTGAAGACGCCGCCAAGCGTTTCAATGCCAAGCGACAATGGCGTGACATCAAGCAGAAGAACGTCTTTCACGTCGCCGGTCAGGACACCTGCCTGAATGGCGGCGCCCGAGGCCACGACCTCGTCAGGGTTCACACCCCGATGTGGCTCGGCACCAAAGAACGATTTCACCGTTTCGATGATCTTTGGCATCCGGGTCATACCGCCAACGAGAATCACCTCATCGATTTCGCTTGGCTTCACGCCGGCATCCTTCAGCGCCGCCTCACACGGCTTGATGGTGCGCTGTACCAGTGTTTCGACAAGCTGTTCCAGCTTGGCACGTGTCAGCTTCACATTCAGGTGTTTCGGGCCTGTTGCATCCGCCGTGATAAAGGGCAGGTTGACATCTGTCTGCACGGCTGAGGACAGTTCGATCTTTGCCTTCTCGGCTGCTTCTTTCAGACGCTGCAGAGCCAGCTTGTCCTTGCGCAGGTCGATGCCTTCGCTCGATTTGAATTCATCGGCAAGATATTGGATGATCTGATGGTCGAAATCCTCACCGCCAAGGAACGTATCACCGTTCGTCGACTTCACCTCGAACACGCCGTCACCGACTTCGAGGATCGACACATCGAATGTGCCGCCACCAAGGTCATAGACAACAATCAGGCCGGATTCGCGCCGGTCGAGCCCATAGGCAAGTGCCGCCGCGGTCGGCTCGTTGATGATGCGCAGAACCTCAAGTCCGGCGATCTTGCCGGCATCCTTGGTTGCCTGACGCTGTGAGTCGTTGAAATAGGCGGGAACCGTGATGACAGCCTGGGTGACGGTTTCACCAAGAAATGCCTCGGCATCCTCTTTCAGCTTGCGAAGCGTGAAGCCGGAAATCTGGCTTGGCGAATATTCCTCGCCATCGACCTTGACCCAGGCATCACCATTTTTCGCATTGGTGATTTCATAGGGTACAAGTTCGGTGAATTTCTTTGTCGCCGCGTCATCATGCCGACGCCCGATCAAACGCTTGATCGCGAACAGGGTTTTTTCCGGATTGGTGACGGCCTGGCGCTTTGCCGCCTGGCCAACAAGCCTTTCGCCATCATCGGCGAAGGCCACCATTGACGGCGTTGTGCGGGCACCCTCGGCGTTTTCAATAACGCGGGCGTCCTTGCCATCCATTACCGCGACGCATGAATTTGTCGTTCCAAGGTCGATCCCAATAACTTTCCCCATGACAAGCTCCTTTCTGATTCACCAGATCCATAACTGACACCCTGGTGACATTCTGGCATTTCGTCCTGTAGCGCCCTTGGCACCGCGCAGGCAGGTCATGCTCTTGCTGTTGTTGAATTACACCGTCCATATAGGACGCACTTTTGCGGTTGCAAGTGGGATCACTCAACCATCATCCGCAGGTGTTTCGGCATCGGGGGCGGGGTCTGCGGCCTTGGCAACGCCCACCATCGCCGGACGAAGCAGCCTGTCATGCAGCACATATCCATGCTGTACCACCTCGACAACGGTGCCGGGCGGTTGATCGGCAGTGGGCATCTCGAACATCGCCTGATGCAGATTATAGTCAAATTTCTCGCCAAGAGGGCTGATCTGCCTGATCCCGTGTCGTTCCATAGTGCCCTGGATTTCCGTCCAGCTCATCTCAAGGCCGGTGATCAGGGCGGCAACGGACTCGCTGGCGGCCTCGTCATCAGCTTTCGGGGCCGCATCGATGGCGCGCGCCAGATTGTCGATGGCGCCAACCAGATCACGCGCAAAGCCGGTATGGCTGTACTTGCGGGCTGTTTCAAGTTCACGTTCGGTGCGGCGGCGCATATTCTCGACATCGGCAAGGGCGCGAAGAAGCTGATCCTTCAATGAATCACGCTCCGCCATCAAAGCGTCGAATGTATCATCCTGCCCCGGCGCATCGGCACCATCTTGCGGCACCTCACCATCCTGCGACGACGATTCGCCTTCCGCAGCCATGTCCGCGGATGCCTGTTCGGGGTCCGGGTTTGCGTTCAGATCATCTTCAGGGGCGGCATCAACCGCCGCGTCCTTTTTCTTGTCAGCCATCATTCATCCTTCATGTCTGCCGGCGCCAGCCAGGCATTTCATCCTTTGCATAGCGTTATTTAGGTCCATTTGTGACACCAGCCAAGGGCAAGGGCACCGGAATCTTCACAATCGGCATGGAAGTTGCGTGATACCCGGCAATCAACCGGACCCGAACCGGCGTGATCCATGGCCGGCAGGTCATGTTGTCGGCAGAAATTGAATATGCGACACTTACCACCAAGGCGGCGGCTGGACCCACCGCCGCGAAGACAGGGCAAAGCCGATGGCAACAGTCAGACAATCAATCACAGCGCTGTATGAACAGTCGCGGAAATCCGCCACCGAAGGGCAGCCGATGTTTGCCGTGATCGAATCCGCCAGCGCGGCATCAACCGGTCCGGCATCTCACGATGATCGGAACGATGATGATGGACGCGCCGAAGCCGCGATGATGGAGCCCACACCCACCGCCGGGGATGCACCGTCGATAGCCCGCCGTTTCGATGAGCTGCGTGAACTTGCCGACCGCGAGGCTGGCGACACCGGCGTCGCAGAATACAATCCCTCGAACAGTGGTATCTTGGACAGCGTCATCCCGATGTCCGACCAGCCATTGCCAAGCGAGCCGCCGGCGCCAGCCAGCGGCGATACACTGTCCGAGCTTGATGTGGCCAACATTCAGCAGCTTGTGCAGCAGGCCTGGGAGGATGAGCCTGCTCTTGCCGCTTTGAAGGCCAAGGCAGACCATGACGCCGAACCAGAGATGGGCGGCCAGCCTGAAGGCAGCGATCAGCCTGAAAACGTCGCGGATCCGCATCACGACATTGATGCCGCGATGGAGGAGATTGCCGCTGCCGTTGTAAAGTCCGGCACCATCACACCATCTGTCGATCTTCCCGCCATCAAGGCCGAGCTTGTGGCCGCGATGCGGGCTGAATTGCAGGACGTGCTGGCAGCCGATCTTCGCCCGATGATCAAGGCCGCCATCGCCGAAGCCATGCAGGATCTTCCTGCGAAACAGCCAAAAACACGCACCAGAAAGACAATGGCGAAGAAGAAAACCGACGGGTGATCCGCCGCCTGGATAAGGTCCAGACCGGATTTTTTTCACGTTGCTAACGATTTCTTAGTCACTTTCGCGGCACAAAGGACAGGATGGCACATTCCGCCGTCCAGCCAACGGGGCCGCGATTTCAGATGCAGCTTGAATGCTCGATTTGCCGAAATGACCTTGTGGTGCCAGACAGGCTTCGACGTTATTACGACATGCCGGTGCGATGTTGGACATGCCGCAGCGTCTTTACGGTGACGCGGTCCACCCCCGATCATGATCCCACCCCCGATGATGATGCTGGCGGCATACAGGCTGGCGGACAGCGTCTCGACAGATCGATCTCGGCGCGGCACCGTCACCATATGATCGCCTGTCAACATTGCGGTACAGAGCTGCGTGTACCGGGCCGGAAGCGGTCAAAACCGGATAGCGAAGGGCTGACACTCACGTGCCCGCATTGCCTGGCCACATTTTGCCATCACAGCATCGGCACCTGGGAGATTCTTGACAGGCTGACCATTGCGCTGGTGGCCGCCCTCATTTTTGGTGGCGGCCTGTTATGGGCTGAATATGAAGGCCTTGTCGAGCTTCACAATCTTGGAAATGGCACTTGGCTGGCGGCACTTCACCAGATGATTGCCGGTCTGCTGGCTCAGCTCAGTACAGCGGCAATGGCGCGGCTGGTATAATCGACCATCGGGATGATTCTGGCATAGTTCATATGGCGTGGCCCCAATACACCGATCGCACCGATAACGTTCTTTTCGGCGTTGTGATAGGGGGCGATGACAAGTGAACAGCCGGTATTCACAAACATTCTGTGTTCGGCACCGATGAAGATCTTCACCCCGTCACCGCCACTTGTCGCCTCAAGAAGGCGGAGCGCATTTTCGCGGGCCTCAAGCTCTGAAAACAGCTGTCTGATGGTATCAAGATCTTCACCAGCCTCGATATCCTCGAGAAGGTTTGCCTGGCCCCGCATCACCAATACGGCCTCTTCGGTTTCATCACCCTCGGTCCACAGGCCGACACCAGCCTCGACAAGCTCGCGCGACACCTCGTCAAGCTCGGCTCGATGCGCCTCGATTTCCGAGCGGATCAGACCCGTGGCAGCATGCAGATCGCGCCCCGAGAGACGCGCGTTCATATAGTTGCTGGCCCGCACCATTGCCGATTGCGGTACCCCGGCAGGCAGATCGATCAGGCGGTTTTCGACGCGGCCATCCATCCGCACCAGCACGGCAAGTGCCCGATTTTCGCCAAGCGGTACAAATTCGAAATGCTGCAGCTCGGCATTACTCTTTGGCGACAGGACCAGACTGGCACAGCGCGACAGGCCGGACAGTGTACGGGTCGTCTTTTCAAGAAGATCATCGACGGAGATGCCGCGTATGGCACATTCGCCATCGATGGACAGCCTGTCTTCATCCGTCAGATCGGAATTATATTCCATCAGACCGTCGACAAACATCCGAAGACCGGTTTCGGTCGGCACCCGGCCAGCCGAAATATGGGGGGAAAACAACAGTCCGGCCGCCTCGAGGTCACTCATGTTGCTGCGGATCGAGGCCGGTGACAGATCAAGCCGCAGGCGCTGTGCCAGCGTCTTGGACCCGATTGGCTGGCCGGATTCAAGATAGGCGGCGACAAGCGCGTTAAATATTTCAATAGCCCGTGGTTTCAGGCCGAGAAGGGTGGCGTCGTTCATCTTTCCAGCTTAGGGTAACGGCTGTTAACGGGTCAATCACCCTGTGCCCCTTGCCTGTCGCCAATGTTGTCGCGGTCGGCCGGACCATTGGCATAAGGGGACAAGGCGGCGGTGCCGGACCGACATATTCTGATGAGGCTTTGATGAATCACTCCTTGCAACGTTCCTCTGGTCGCGCGGCTGCCGATCTGCGTGCTGTCACACTTGAAGCTGGCGTGTCGCTTCATGCCGAAGGCTCGTGCCTTGCCAAATTCGGCAATACGCATGTGTTGTGCACAGCCTCGGTCGAGGATCGTGTCCCACATTTCCTGCGCAATACCGGACGGGGCTGGGTAACAGCCGAATATGGCATGCTGCCTCGTGCAACGCATAGCCGTACCGATCGCGAGGCGGCACGGGGCAAACAGGGGGGAAGAACACTTGAAATCCAGAGGCTGATCGGGCGGGCGCTTCGGTCGGTCACCGACCTTGAAGCGCTTGGCGAGCATCAGATCAAGCTTGACTGTGATGTCATCCAGGCCGATGGCGGCACACGGACAGCTGCCATTACCGGGGCCTGGGTGGCCCTGCGGATCGCCTGCGAAAAGATGCTGCTGTCAGGGGCCATCACGCGCCAACCGATGACAGATCATGTCGCGGCCATTTCCTGTGGTGTCTGGCAGGGCCAGCCAGTCGCCGATCTTGATTATGGCGAAGACAGCGCGGCCGAGGTTGATGCCAATTTCGTCCTGAGCGCGGATGGCGGGTTGGTTGAGATTCAGGCAACTGGCGAGGAACGGCCCTTCAGCCGCGCCGAGCTTGATCAGATTCTTGATCTTGCACAGGCCGGCTGCCGGCAGCTGTTCACCCTGCAGGCCGCCGCTGTGCGTGGCGCTTTCTGAACCAACGGTTACTTATCGGCAGGCTGACAAATGGCACGTATGTTCACCGGGGACGAGTTGGTCATCGCATCGCATAATGATGGCAAGCTTCGCGAGATCGCGGCGTTGTTTGCCAACAGACCCTTCCTTGTCACTTCGGCAAAGACCTATGATCTTCCCGAACCGGAGGAAACCGAAGACAGTTTTCTCGGCAATGCGGCTCTGAAGGCGCGGGCAACGGCAGCGGCAACGGGCAAAGCTGCGCTTGCCGATGATTCCGGGCTTGTGGTGCCGGCGCTCAATGGCGCGCCGGGCATCTATTCGGCGCGGTGGGCCGGCCCGGACAAGGATTTCATCCTGGCAATGCAGAAGGTAGAAACATCGCTTGCCGCCACCGGCGGCAAGGACAGGCGGGCGCATTTCATCTGCGCGCTTGTGCTGTGCTGGCCAGACGGTCATGAAGAGGGGTTTGAAGGTCGCATCGACGGCACCCTTGTCTGGCCGCCACGCGGCGACAGGGGTTTTGGATATGATCCGATCTTTGTTGCCGAAGGGCATGGGCTGACCTTTGGCGAGATGGAACCGGCGGAGAAACTTGCCATGGGGCATCGTGCCAGAGCCTTTGCCGGGCTTGTCGCCGCCTGTTTTCCATGAGGCCACAAACCGAAAATCCGCTGGCGCTCTATGTACACTGGCCGTTCTGCCGCGCCAAATGCCCCTATTGCGATTTCAACTCGCATGTTGCGCAGGATATTGATCATCAACGCTTTGCCGCCGCCTATCGTCGTGAAATGACACATATGGCGGCCCATTACGGAGCCGGACGAAAGCTGGTCTCTGTGTTCCTTGGTGGTGGCACGCCAAGCCTGATGCCGGTCTCGCTTGTCGCCGGTATTCTTGGCGATGCGGAGCGGATTTTTGGCTTTGCCGATGCTGTGGAAATCACCGCCGAAGCCAACCCGACATCGAGCGAGACAGCCATGTTCGAAGGGTTCCGTGCTGCCGGGGTCAACAGGGTCTCGCTTGGCATTCAATCGCTTCGCGATGATGGCCTTGCCTTTCTTGGCCGCGAACATTCCGCCAATGATGCCCGCAACGCCATCGCCGCAGCACAGCGGAGTTTCAAGCGCGTTTCGGGTGATCTTATCTATGCCCGGCGCGACCAGACACTCGACAGCTGGACGAGCGAATTACGGGAGATGCTGGAACTTGGCCTGACCCATATGTCGCTCTATCAGCTGACAATTGAACAGGGGACCATATTCCACACCCGAAGCCGCCGCGGCGAACAGCTGGTCCCGCCGGACGATCTGGCGGCGGACATGTATGAGGCAACGGACGAGATCATGACCGGAGCCGGACTTCCAGCCTATGAAATCTCCAATCATGCAACTGATGGCGAGGCCTGCCGGCATAATCTGGTCTATTGGCGGGCCCAGGACTGGATCGGCATCGGTCCCGGCGCGCATGGCCGGGTAACGGTGCCGGACGGCAGAGTCGGGATTGCCACCCGTCGAAACCCCGCAGGCTGGCTTGATGCCGTCCATCTCAACGGGCATGGCATTGATACCATCACGGAAGATGATGTTGGCGAGGCCTTTGCCGAATGGCTGATGATGGGGTTGCGTCTTGGCGAGGGCGTTTCACTTGCCGCCATGCAATCGCTGTTTCCCTCCCGCACCTCGAGGCTGGATGAATCCGCGCTTGCTGGACATGTCGATACCGGAATGCTGGAAATCGTTGCCGATCGTCTTCGCGCCACAAAATCCGGGCGGCTGCTTTTGAACAGACTTCTGGCCGATCTTCTGATCGCCGACTGACTGCCACCACATCGATACAGCAACCGGATCCCGCCTCAGATCTTGTCTGGTGCCGGTTGCAATATGGCCGAAACACCGCCCTCGATCTGGCGCAGCTCAAAGGCCCGCTGGTTGCCCCCACCGGGAAGCAGACGATAGGCACCGCTGAAGCCACTGAAGCCCGACTCCGACTCAAGCGCCGCCTGCCAGAGCTGGCGCTGTTGTCCGGTCAATACGGTCGCCATCGCCATCGCATCAAAGCTGAGCCGTGCCAGCACACCGGGACGCGTTGGCCATACCTCTGACCACAATCCATTGAAAATATCGTCACGCCCGGTCGGGCGCGAGGCGAACACGCCGCCCTGAAGGGACGGTTCGGTCAGAATCCGCTGTTGGTTCCATTGTGCGTTGCCAAGATAGAGGACGCGCTCTGAATCGGCGTCGTAATAGGCCAGAACCGGTGCGGTGCGGAGCGCAAAATCGGCGCTTCCCGCAAATATCAGCGCATCAAACCGCGATGGTGGCAGGTCGGAGAAGGCAGGTGCCTTTTCATCCTTGGCCGGTGCCCTGTAGCCGGTAAATCTGCGAATTGCCGATTTCAGCTGGTCCTCGTCAGCAAGCATGGCGCCTGTCAAGGTCAGTGTATCTTCCGGTCGCAACCCGAACTGCGCCAGCCGGTCCACCGCGTGGCGCGCCAGAATCCGACCAAACGGGGCATCTTCGGCGATGATCCCGACCCGGTTGTGGCCATTTGTCAGCGCATAGCCAAGAAGCGCATCAACCTGCTGTTCGGGAACATAACCAAGAAGCCAGCTTCCCCGATCGGCAATTTTCAAATTGTTCGACAGGGCCAGCATCGGAATGTTGGCCTGTCTGGCAACCTTTCGGGCGCTGACCACAGCCTCGGAAAAAAGCGGGCCAACCATGATATCCGCCTTCGCAACAACGGCCTGTCTTGCAGCCATGTCAGCGCCCTCGCCATGCGTATCAAAGACCAGAAGCTCGATATTCTGGTTGCGTACCGAGAACAGCGCCAGTTCGGCGCCGTTCTGAAGCTCGGCGCCAAGTGCGGCGTTCGGCCCGGTGACAGGGATCAACAAGGCAATCCGGGTCACATTCGGGGCCTTTGGGGGCAGTACGAACACATCATCCGGCAGCGCAGGTTCACGCCGCGCAATCTGCGCGAAAGCCGCCTCCAGCGCGTCGCTGGCAAGCGACGGGTCTGGGCCGACAGGTATCTTGGGTTCCGCCGGCGGGGCTGGCCCTGCCCGCTTGGCCGATTCCAGATTCCAGATGATGTCACCGACAACATCGTCCTTTGTCTTGGTGGTCTCCTCGGGGGCTGGAGCTTCAGCCGTAACCTTCGGCGCTGGCGGCACGATTCTGGCAATCGTGGCACCATCTCCCGTCGCCGATCCTGATGTTGTGTCCGATGCCGCAGGGGCAGGCGGCTCTATAGCGGTCGGCCTGGTTCCCCCCGCCGGTCTGGCGGTGTTCAGAAGATCGTCAATGCTTGCCGGTGCCGACGGAGTAAGGCTGGCAACAGCAACCTCATCCTCTGTTGTGGCATTTTCGGTTTGAACGGAAACCTCGGCCTGATCTGTCTCGACATCAGCGGATTTCCCAGGGTTTCTGACAATCGTGGCGGATGGCGTTGCAGATGGCGTGGCGGCCAGCGTGGCGGATGGCGCTTCGGGGGGCGTTTCTGGCGATGTTTCCGCCGATGTTTCCGCCGATGTTTTTGGCGTTGATCCCGAAGGCAGGTCCGATGGTGTTTCCGCACCTGTCACCGGAGGCGAGGCGGCGGTCGTCGTTTGCAACGTTCGCTGATCGACAGCTACACCGCATCCCGCCAGCCCTGTCATCAGGACCACCGCCATACCAAGCTGCCACAACCTCGTCATCCATACCCTCCCGTCAGCCATATTTCATGATGACCTGTTTTTGCGTCCAAGTCATTAATCGGCTATATCTTCCGTTCTGCATCATCGCCATGACGGATACGACATGACCGCCGCCGGCACCCTTACCCTTGTCGCAACCCCGATTGGAAATCTCGGTGATTTCTCGTCCCGCGCTGCTGAAACGCTGGCCAGCGCCGAGGTGATTGCCTGCGAGGATACACGCGTCACCCGCAAGCTGCTGCGGCTGACGGGTACCACTACATCTGCAAGGATGGTGCCCTATCATGACCATAATGGGGCAGAGATGCGGCCCTGGATTATCGAACAACTGGCGAACGGACGGCGCGTCGTCCTGGTCAGCGATGCCGGCACCCCGCTGATTTCAGATCCCGGATACAAGCTCGTAGCCGCCTGCCATGAACATGGCATTCCAGTGCAGTCTGTGCCTGGTCCAAGTGCGGTGCTTGCGGCCCTGGCCGTATCCGGTCTGCCAAGCGACAGGTTCATGTTTGCCGGTTTTCTTGCCAGCGCCGCCAGCGCCCGGCGAACGCAGATTGCCGAGCTGGCGGATCTGGCGGCAACAACCATCTGGTTTGATACACCGGCGCGGTTGGCGCAGAGCCTGGCCGACATGGCCGAGATCATGGGTCGGCGCCAGGCCGTTATCGCGCGCGAGCTGACCAAGATGCATGAAGAGGTGATCCGCGGTGACCTTGCAGATCTGGCATCCCGGATTGCCCGCATGGCGCGCCTGAAGGGTGAAATCGTGGTGCTGGTGGCCGGAAAACAGCCCGAAGCGTCCGAATTTGACAATGATCAGCTGACGGCCATGCTGCGTGCGGAACTTGACGGCCAGCGGCTTCGTGACGCGGTTAAATCGGTCGTCGAGACAACCGGAATGCCGCGCAATCAAATCTACCGGATGGCCCTCGAACTGGCAGCCGACAAAGACATGACGCCGGAACAGAATGACTAGCCGTCAACAGTCGGAGCGCCATGGCAGAACCGCCGAGGCGCTGGCAATGATGTATTTCCGGTTAACCGGCCATCATATACTGGCCCGCCGTTGGCGCGGCCATGCAGGCGAGATCGATCTGGTGGCGCGGCGCTGGAAGGTGGTCATTTTCTGCGAGGTGAAGTTCCGCCGTCAGGCGGAGGACGGGGGCTTACCCTCGCCGCAACAGCGACGGCGAATATGCCGCGCCGCCGAGGAATTCATGTCACGCCACCATCTGTCAGACAAAATTGGATGGCGGTTTGACCTTGTCCAGATTTCGCCACCTTTTCGTGGCAACATACTGCCCGTTCGCCATCTGAGGGATGCGTGGCGGTGTGATGGCCGGTCAGGACCATGACGCCGCCTCTTGACCACCGATATGGTAGGCGGCACATTGACCACACATCATCACTCACAAGTCAGGGAAACGCCAAGAATGTCAGCAGCCAAGAAAGGTGAGGCCGCCAGCGTCGCGCCCCGTCTTCGCACAGGCCTTGCCCTGCCGATCGCCATCATCGTTCTCACCGGTCTTGTTGCCGCCAGCTGCGCGCCGGCGGTGATTGGTGCCGGCACCGCGGCGGTTGCCGCCTCGTCGACCGACAAGGGGCTGTCGACGTCGGTATCGGATAATCTGATCGCAACAAAACTGAATGACAAATTCATTCAGACGGATGCCAGCCTGTTCATCGACATTGATGTATCGGTGAACAACGCCGCCATTCTGATGACCGGCAAGGTCAAAACACCGGAAGAAAAGGTACTTGCCACCAAGCTTGCCTGGGAGGTTCGCGGCGTCCGTGAAGTGGTAAACGAAATTCAGGTGGTCGACCGCAGTTCGCTGAAGGATGTGGCCAAGGATCTGGCCGCCGGTGCCCAGCTTCGCGGCAAACTGATTGCCGACCCGGATGTATCATCGCTGAATTTCAGTATTGATGTGGTAAATGGCACAGTGTTCCTGTCCGGCGTTGCCGCCGATGCCGAAGAGATGAACCGCGTCGTCAGCCATGCCCGTGAACTGCGGTTTGCACAGACGGTGGTCAATTATATCGTGCTTCGCGACGATCTGCGCGACTAGGAGCAGGCGGTGCCGCTATCCATAGCCCTTCAGATGGACCCGATCGGGTCCATCGACATATCCGGTGACACATCATTTGCGCTGGCACTGGAAGCCCAGTCGCGTGGCCATTCTCTATGGTATTATTTGCCGGACAGCCTGTCGCTGAATGAAGGCCGCGTCGAAGCTGTCGGCCAGACTCTCGAGCTTCGTGACAAGGTCGGGGATCATTTTACCGCCGGAACGCCGGAACGACGCAGCCTCGACGGGTTTGATGTCATCCTGATGCGTCAGGACCCGCCTTTCGACATGGCCTATATCACGTTGACGCACCTTCTGGAGATGCTGCCGGCCTCGACCATGGTGGTGAACAATCCAGCCGAAGTGCGCAACGCGCCCGAAAAACTGCTGGTGACAATGTTCACCGACCTGATGCCGCCAACACTTATTTCCCGCGATATCGAGATGATACGGGAATTTCGGGATCGTCATCAGGATATCATCGTCAAGCCGCTTTTCGGCAATGGTGGGGCCGGCGTGTTCCGGCTTCCACCCGGCGATCAGAACCTGAATTCGTTGCTGGAGATGTTTCTGACCACCTCGCGCGAACCGGTGATGGTGCAACGGTATCTGCCGGAAGTGCGACAGGGCGACAAACGGATCATTCTTGTTGATGGCGAGGCCGTCGGTGCGGTAAATCGGGTGCCGGCGGATGGTGAAGCCAGATCAAATCTGCATGTTGGCGGCACCGCGGAAGCGTCCGAGCTTACGCCGCGCGACCTCGAAATCTGCGCCACCATCGGCCCGGAGCTTCGCCGACGCGGATTGTTGTTTGTCGGCATTGATGTGATCGGCGACTATCTGACCGAAATCAATGTCACCTCGCCAACCGGAATCCGCGAAATCCAGCGCCTGACGGGGCTCAATATCGCTGCCATGACATGGGATGCCATCGAACGCAGGAAATCCAGTCACGCCAGCAACGGCATGGCACGATAGGCAAGCGCCTCGGCAAGATGCGACCGGTCAATGACCGGCTGATGCTGCAGATCGGCAATGGTTCTCGCCACCTTCAGGACACGGTGAAAGCCGCGCGCTGACAATGATTTCTTCTCGATCGCAAGTTCCAGCAGGGATGTCGCATCCCGACTGACCCCCTGAAGCGCCGCATCGGGCGCGTCATCTGTCGTGGCTGGTCTCCGGGCGGCAAACTCATGCGCCGCGGCGACCCGTCCTGCAACGACAGCACTTGCCTCGCCTGGTGTTCGGTCAAGAAGAAGCTGACCACTGACCTCGGGAACCTCGATCACCATGTCGAACCTGTCCAGCATCGGTCCGGACACACGGGCACAATAGATGCGTCCGCAGTCCGGTGCCCGTGTACAGGCCCGTGCCGGATCTCCAAGATACCCGCACCGGCAGGGATTCATCGCGGCAATCAGTTGAAATCTTGCCGGATAGGTGACGTGGTGATTGGCCCGCGCCACCACAACCTGACCGGTTTCCAGGGGCTGTCGCAAGGCATCGAGAACGGTCTTGGCGAATTCGGCAAGTTCATCCAGAAACAACACCCCGCCATGCGCCAGTGAAATCTCACCCGGCCTGGCCCGGGCACCGCCTCCGACAAGCGCTGCCATTGAAACCGAATGATGCGGATCACGAAAAGGACGGCTTTGCACCAGCCCGCCTGCCGGAAGCTGACCGGCAATGGAATGCAGCATCGTGACATCGAGCGCCTCGCGCGGTGACAAAGGCGGCAACAGCCCCGGCAATCTGGCGGCAAGCATTGATTTGCCGGCCCCAGGGGGGCCAATCATCAACAGGTTGTGACGCCCGGTAGCGGCAATTTCCAGAACGCGGCGTGCCGTTTCCTGCCCGCGAAGATCCGAAAGGTCCGGTGCATTCCGGGCCGGTGGCAGCAATTCGGCCTGCGGTTGGGGCAAATGCTGGACACCACGAAGGTGGTTGAGCAGGGCCATCAGATCCGGTGCCGCGACGATCGCCAGCTCGTTTGCCCAGGCTGCCTCCGGGCCACAGCCGGCAGGACAGATCAGATCAAGACCGCCCGCCACCGCCGCCATAGCCGCTGGCAGAACCCCGGACACCGGTTCAATGGCACCATGCAATGACAGCTCGCCAAGCACCATATGACCATCGACCGCATCACGGGGGATGCTTCCGATGGCGACCAGAAGGCCAAGTGCGATCGGCAGGTCGAAATGCGCCCCTTCCTTGACAACATCGGCCGGTGCGAGATTGATGGCGATCCGTTTTGGCGGCAATGCCAGACCGATTGACGCCAGCGCCGCCCGAACCCGTTCCTTTGATTCGGCAACCGCCTTGTCAGCCAGCCCGACGATCGCCATTGACGGAAGACCGTTTGCCACATGAACCTGAACGTCGACGGGAATCGTGTCGATGCCTCGAAAGGCAACTGTCCTGATGCTTGCATGCATGATATGCGACCCCATACCAATGGATCATCCATGATGGCCAGCGACAGCCTGCCCTGCAAGATTATTAGACTTTTCTGATATTTAGCTGGTGGTGGACAGACTATCCACGGGTTACCATCGGCCCCACAGGTTCACCGCCAAGCACATGCATATGAAGGTGCGGCACTTCCTGATGGCCATCGGAGCCGATGTTTGAAACCACCCGAAACCCTGTCTCGGCAATGCCGGTCACCTCGGCAACATGACCAATCATACGGGTGAAGGCCGCCTGTTCATCGGCCGTGGCCGTGGCGGCGAAATCCCGCCAGTCGATATAGGCACCTTTGGGAATGACAAGCACATGCACGGCGCGGGCCGGGTTGATATCCGCAAAGGCAAGAGTGTGTTCATCCTCGGCTATCTTGGTGCAGGGAATTTCACCACGAAGGATCTTGGCAAAGATGTTCTGGTCGTCATAGCTCATCACGTCAGCTCCTTGTGGTAATAGAAACCGGACACGTAATCATTATCCACGCGCGCATAATAGTCATTCACCGCGTAACGCACAAAACCACGGGCCTCGAAGGACTGGATGGCGCGGTCCTGGGTCGAGCGAACATCCAGACTGATCATCGTAAAGCCCTTTGATTTCGCCAGTGCCTCGGCCTCGGCGACAATCATCTGCGCCAGCCCGTGACCACGCGCCCAGGGTGCCACGAAAAATGTTGTCAGCTGACAATTAAAAGCCTGGGCTTCATTGTTGCGTGGCGGGCGGACAATCTGGCATGACCCGGCGACAACCTTGTCCAGCCTGGCAATGATGAGGTGGCGTTCGGGAATCATCTGCACGCCGCGCCAATAATCCTCCATTACCGAGCGTGGTGGTGGTGTCAGCCAGCCAAAACCACCACCGGAACGGATCGCGCCCTCGGCAGCGTCACACAGCTCGTCGATATCGACACCGCTGAGCCGGGACGGGCTTTCCACCGAAATGCGGGGAACATGTGTGGACAGTTTCTTCGGTGTCATCTGAACCAGCAACCTCGACAGGTGGACTGAAGGATTGGCGGTGGGCCGGAAGCCTCGCCGGCGTTGTGGTAACACAAGTTACAGGCCTACAAAAGCCATCTGTTCTGATCCGTCAGCGTGACGGACGGCCCCTGTCAGCCGGAGCGCCGCACCTCATCCCGCAGCGCCTCGATCAGACGTTGACATGCGGCCCTGTCAAGCGAGCCGATATGGGTGGCCATCAGATTGGCCAATTCGACGGCACCGGCGTGCGACCTGCTGGCATCGATTGTCGGTTTCGGGTGCGAACGCGCAGCAAGGGCCTTCAGATCCTCGGCATCATCCCAGATCAGGCCAAGCCAGGCGCAAATCTGGTCGACAAACGGCGCAGACGGGCGGCCGCGGGCACCATTCTCAAGTGCCGAGATATAGGCTTTCGACACACCAAGCTGATCGGCCTGCTGTTGCTGGGTCAGACCACGGGCGGCGCGCAATACGCGCATTCTTTCACCAAACGGGGTCATGATGGCTGGCGCCGTCGGCGCAGCAGAACATAAAGCGCGCCATCGCCCCCATCGCCGGGACGGGCTGAAGAAATGGCAAGAACACGCTGGGCCAGTGGCGGTGATTTCAGCCATTCCGGAACGAGCCGGCGCAGCACACCTGTTCCACCGGTTCCCTTGCCGGTGATCACGAGGACACATCGCTGATCCTGCCTTGCGGCGCTGTCAATGAACCCTGCCAGACGGCGTTCGGCCTGTGCGGCCGTCATGCCGTGAAGATCAAGCCGCGATTCAATCGCCAGCTGCCCCTGTGCAAGACGGCGGCGGGTCGATTTGTCGATGCCGGCATGTTCGCCAGCCCGAAGATCCACCGGATCGGGTTGCTTCATTGCCGGAGCGGATGGCGCCGTTCCTGCCGGAGGCGGGGTCGGCCTGACAGCACGACGCGGCAGTGGCGGGGATGGTTTTGGGCGGATTGGCGCTGGCGGATCGGCGCGATAGGCCTTTACACCATCTGTCAGACGTTTCCAGACAGTGGCGTCATCATCGCCCCGATTGTCACGATGCTTGGTCATATCACCAGTCGCCACATCCCGGCCGGGAAATCACTCTCCGTCCGGTGTTTCGGTTTCAGCCAGTTTCCAGTTCGGATCATCAAGCGTCAGATCACGTTCGAAGGTCCATATATCGATCAGATCACGCGTCCCTGTATCCTCATCCTCGATCACATTACCATCACTATCGGTCAGGGTGCGGGTTTGGGTACTCTGGAACTCAACCGTTACCGAGGCGACATTGTCAAACACCTTGGCATCGAGGATTCGCAGGTCGCGAAGTTCGTCAAGCGCGATGCTCAGCACTTCACCGTCTGAAGAGCGTTGCTGGATCGACTGGGTGAAGCTCTGCAGCAGATCATAGCTCAACAGGCGCTTCAGTTTCGCAAGATCACCATCAGCGTAGGCCGACAGAATCATCTCAAAGGCACCGGCGGCCCCATTGAGGAATTGTTTTTCGGAAAACTGCCGGTCCGCCTTTTTCAGGGCGGCAAGCCCATGACCGTCGCCGGCGTCCGACCGTCGACCAGCGTCAATGGAAATGACGTCTGCAGACCCGTTGTTGGGCTGCTCGCCACGCGGTGGCTGTTCGTCATAGCCTGTCCGCTGTCCCAGAACAGATCTGAGACGCAGGACCAGCAGGACGGCAATCACGGCAAAAATGATGATATCAATGAATGGCACAGGATCCCCCAGCGGGATGATTTGGTCTTGTCTGCAAAGCCTCTTACAATGCAGTGTCATAGGATACATATGTTGCATTAAGAATCCAGCAAGCTGCTGAAGGTATTTTTTTCCTGAATTGGGCGGAATAACAGTGCCAATTGTCTATCTAATCGGGTTCATCCTGTGGATTTGGGCCGAAATCGAGGTTTTCGTCGCTCTTGGCAGCGCCGCCGGTGTGCTGTTGACGCTGATTGGCATATTTGTCACCGGCATGATTGGCATTTCGCTTCTGCGATCACAGGGGCGGCGTATCACCGGATCGCTGCAGGCGCAGCTGGCACGGGGCGAGGCGCCTGTTGCCTCGCTTGCAGCCGGGGTGTCGGTTCTTGTCGGGGCGGTGTTGATGCTGATACCGGGATATCTGACAGATGCCGCCGGGCTGGTGCTGTTTCTGCCGGTTATCCGCACGATTGTCGGGGCGCTGATCCTGAAACGGATCACCGCTAGAGGCAGCTTTACAATGGGCGCACGAATGCCATTTGGTGGCAGGGGCCCCTTTGGCGATCCACCAGGCAACCCGTCACCACCACCACCCGGCAGAAACACCGCAACGGATATTATCGAGGGGGATTTCGAGGAACGTCCGGCCAACACCACGCCAATCGACAAGAAAGACTAGTCGCGCCGATCCAAACCGTGCTATCGCGGCGCTTGGAATTAACGCCAGTCAGATGTCATCACGCCAGGGCGCAGCTTGCCTGAAAACAGAGCCGAAACCGGATAGGTCAGTCCGGATATGACGGCCAAAACATGACAGAGGGACAAAAGCATGACGGATAACAGCACCGAAACACAGGGCACTGCCGGTACGGCCGAAGCGTCGCCGCGGCAGATCGTCGTTCATGCGCAATATATCAAGGATCTTTCCTTTGAAAATCCGAACGCGCCGGACATTCTGATCGATCCGCCACAGCAGCCGGATGTGCAGATTGGTGTGAATGTCGGGGCGCGCGGCTTGAATAGCGAGCAGTATGAGGTCGTCCTGTCACTCTCGGCAAATGCCAAGACTGAAGACAAGGCGCTGTTTCTTGCCGAACTTACCTATGCCGCCATTGTGTCGGCGCCGGGGGCGTCGCGGGACGATCTGAACCCGTTGATCATGATCGAGGCACCGCGCCTGATGTTTCCGTTCGCCCGTGCCATCATCTCCGACATGACACGCGATGGCGGCTTCATGCCGCTGAGTATCCAGCCAATCGATTTTGTCGCGGTCTATCAATCCAACATTGAGCGGCAGCAAGAGGCGCTGGCGGCAAGCAAGGCCGACGGCGAGGCCTGATCAGACGGCTTGCCAAACTGTTGGCCCTGAATATCAGCGGTTCCAGATCGGGTCTTCGAACCGTTCCAGAAGCGCTTTATGCGCCGCTGTTTCGGCATCGCTCGGTCCATGTGGCCGATCGAATTTCGATGGATCATCATTGATTGTGAAGGTCAGCGGCGCGGAATCTGCGTCCTGCGTGGTGGCGGTCGTCTTGCTGGTGTCTGGTTCCAGCGACAGATCACGCTGCCGCCCGCCGAGAAGCTCGATATAGACAGCAGCCAGAAGATCGGCATCGACAAGCGCGCCGTGAAGGTCGCGATGGCTGTTATCAATTTCGAACCGCCGGCACAGCGCATCCAGACTGGCCTGTGCGCCGGGAAATTTGCGGCGGGCCATCATCAGCGTATCAATGGCCCGGTCCTTTGGCAGGGTCGGCAGACCAAGACGCGCCAGTTCGGCATTGATGAACCCCATGTCAAACGGGGCGTTATGGATGACAAGCTGGGAATCGCCGATGAAGGTCAGGAATTCGGCAACAATATCGGCAAACACCGGCTTGTCGGCAAGAAATTCCTGGGTCAGCCCGTGAACAGCCACCGCGCCGGCATCAATGTCGCGTTCAGGGTTGATATAAAGGTGAAGCTGTGCGCCGGTAGGGGTCTGGTTGAGCATCTCCATCGCGCCGATCTCGATGATGCGGTGCCCGTCGGTCGGGTCGATCCCCGTTGTTTCGGTATCAAGAACAATTTCACGCATCACGCCCACCTCCGGTTTGCCTGCGGCGAAGCTGATCAACCGGACCATCCAGAATGGCCTGAAGGTCTGCACGGGCCGCCTCGACACCCCTGTCTGTTCTGATCACCGCGTCGGCCTTGGCCTGTTTTGCTGCAAGGGGCATCTGGTTTTGCACAATGGCCTCGAATTTTTCAGCTGTCATCCCCAGGCGGTTCAAGGCGCGTTGCCGCTGGGTATCAATATCGACACTGCACAGAATGACAAAGTCACACAGCGCCTCGCCGCCTGTCTCGAACAGAAGCGGGATATCAAGAACCACAAGCGGCACACCAGCCTGACGATTGGCCATCAGGAAGCTGTCCCGCGAACTGGCAACCAGTGGATGAATGATGGATTCCAGTTCTTTTCGGCGGTCTGCGGCGCCAAACACTTCTGCGCCAAGCCGTTGCCTGTCGATTGACCTGTCTTGGGCCAGAACCTGTTCACCAAAACAGTCAACCACGGCATCAACGGCCGCGCCGCCGGGTGCCATCATCTCATGGACGGTCGCATCTGCGTCATGAACCGGGATTGCCAGATCGCGGAAAATGCCGGCCATGGTCGATTTTCCAGATGCAATCCCCCCTGTCAGACCAATGATGATCATGATCCGCCAGTCTCCGGCGCGTTTTGCTGCAACATCTGCAAACCATGTTCACGAAGAAAGGCTGTGATGTCGAGAAGCGGTAATCCGAGGATCGTATAATGACAGCCGTCCATATGGGTAAACAGATGCATGCCGATGGATTCAATCTGGTAACTTCCCGGACTCCATAGAGCGGCGTCACCAAGGGCCGTCAGGTAGGTTTCAATTTCAGCCTTCGACAGGGCACGCATCGACATGTCGTTCACACCAAGATGGTGCCAGATCCGCATCCCGTCACGCATGATCACGGCGGCCGTGTGAAGCCGGTGGGTCTGTCCCTGGAGGCGCATCAGCTGCGTTGTCGCGGCGTCACGATTGGCCGGCTTGCCCAGCATCTCACCATCGATTTCGAGTATCTGATCAGCCGCGAGAAGAAGTTGACCAGGCGCAGCACCACAACGTGCATGCGCGGCCTGTGCCTTCATTTCAGCCAGAATGACAGCGACATCCCCCGGCGCGATGCCGTCCCCGGCACAGCTGTGGCGAATGGCCTGTTCATCGATGCTGGCACCACAGGTGGCAACGTCGAATCCGGCGCGTTCCAGAAGGTGGCGGCGAGTCCGGCTTGTCGATGCCAGCAGCAACGGCCCGGCTGGAAGTCTGACGACAGGGTTGGCCACCGTCACGATGTCTGTTCCTGCCAATTTGTATAAAGCTGGATGACCGCGGCAGCGGTTTCTTCCACCGATCTGCGTGTTACATCGATCACCGGCCACTGGTTCTGTGAAAACAGCCGCCGTGCGTCACGCACCTCCTCGGTAATCCGCTCGAGGTCGGTATAGACAACGTTGCTTTCATCAGATTGCACGATCTGCCGTGTCTTGCGCACCACACTCAACCGCTTTGGATCATTGGTGAGACCGACAATAAAAAGCTTGAGGCTGTCAATATAATGCGCGGGAAAGGGCACATTCGGGACAAGCGCGTAGTTCGCCACCTTGTAACCGCGATGCGCCAGATACATCGATGTCGGGGTCTTTGAGGTTCGCGACACGCCGACAAGAAGGATGTCGGCATCGTGAAGTTCGCTCATGTTCAGCCCGTCATCATGGCGCACGGCGAAATCGACGGCCGCCATCCTGTTGAAATAGGCGGTATCAAGCTGGCGTTGGCCGCCGGGACGATTGCGGGTTGGCTTGCCAAGGGTGCGCCCAAGAAGCTCAACCACAGGGTCAAGAACCGACACATGAGGAATACCACGTTTGGCACAGCGGCTTTCGAATTCGCTGCGCAGATCCTCGTCCACCACACTCATCAGCAGAATGCCGGGATTGCGGTCAACACCGGCAAACACAGCATCGACATGGTTGTGGCTTCGCACGAGCGTCCACACATGTTCGGTTGTCTGCACATTGGAAAACTGGGCCACACAGGCACGGGTGATCTGATGCACCGTCTCGCCGGTGGAATCGGATACGAGATGGATGTGCAGGGTCTCTTCGCTCATGGGGTGAAATTAAATTGTCAGATGATGACTGTCACGGATTTTCACAAAGCCGCCCGAAACCGGACAGGGACGCAGGACGGGGATGCAGGACAGGGACAATGCCCATATTGGACATATGCCAGGCTGGGGATTTCCTGTGCGCCGGGTCTGCGATCTGGGGATGAATGATCACAGACAGCAAGGTGATGTGAAAAACCGCTGATTGGCCACGTTATGGTCCCCATCCGGATAAGGTCGGTTGGCAGGCTGATGGATAATGGGGATAGGTTGCTTTTACCAATCTGTAAGGTGCAGTTGGCCTATCATGACTGTTTACAGAATTGTGGATTTCATGTGGATAACCTTGAATCAACTATTTTCCACAGGCCCTACCTAATCATCATTCTCTTTATATATATCTATCTATTGTATAGAGAGTACCAACATGACAAACCTCTTCCTGAATACATTATCCGGTAACCGCCAGACGGTGCCGCCGATCTGGCTCATGCGCCAGGCAGGGCGGTATCTTCCCGAATACAGAAAGGTCCGTGCCTCCGAACCCGATTTCATCTCATTTTGCCTGAATCCCGAAAAAGCAGTCGAGGTTACGCTGCAACCGATCGACAAATTCGGTTTCGACGCTGCCATCATTTTTTCTGATATTCTCCTTGTTCCCTGGGCCATGAACCGGAATGTCCGATTTATTACCGGTCAGGGACCGGTTCTGGACCCGGTTGCGGACATGCGGGACATACAGGAACGCGATCTCGACGGATTTGCGACAAAGCTGGCACCCGTTGCCAAGGCCCTGTCACTGTGCCGGTCAAGATTACCCGATGACAAGGCGCTGATCGGATTTGCCGGAGCGCCCTGGACGATCATCACCTACATGCTTGAAGGTCAATCATCGAAAGATTTTGCAACGGCCCGGAAATGGATGTGGGACAATGACAGGCAATTCGACCAGCTCCTCGACATTGTGACAGTGGCGACGATTGAATTTCTTAGCCTTCAGGCAAAGGCCGGTGCCGACGCATTGATGCTTTTTGACAGCTGGGCCAGCGCGGTACCGTCGCATTTCCGCAAACGGGTGGTGATTGATCCGGCCAGACGCATCATAGAATCATTGCGGGATCAGGGAATTACCCAGCCAGTCATCGGATTTCCAAAGGGTATTGGTGAAGGTCTTGTCGCCTATTGCGATGAAACCCCTGTCGATGGGGTAGGTCTTGACCATGGGGTCGATGTCGGCTGGGCAGCAGAAACACTGCCGCGCCATGTGACGCTTCAGGGTAATCTTGATCCACTCAGCCTGATCGACGGTGGCAACTCAATGCGTCACTCCATCGATCGGATCCTGTCAGCCTTCGCCGACCGGCCACATATTTTCAATCTCGGACACGGCATAACACCTGAAACGCCGGAACCGCATGTGCATGAACTGGTGGCACATGTAAGAGGACAGATGTCATGAGTTACGAGATCATCAAAGCACTTCATGTCATCTCGATCATTGCGTGGATGGCAGGGCTTCTCTATCTGCCCCGGCTTTATGTGTACCATTCGGAAACCACAATAGGTTCAGTGCGTGCCGAAACCTTCAAGGTCATGGAACGCCGGCTGCTGAAAGCAATCATGAATCCGGCGATGATCGCCAGCTTCCTGTTCGGCATCTGGATGCTGGCGCTGGCACCGGAGTTGCTGTTCGAGACTTGGATGCAGATCAAGGTGGTCTGCGTGGTGGCGATGGCGGGGTGTCACGGTGTTTTTTCGAAGATGCGCCGCCAGCTCGAAAATGACGAACCGCCACGTCCGGGCCGCGTGTATCGGATCTGGAACGAAGTTCCGACTGTTTTGATGATCATCATCGTTGTTATGGCTGTGGTAAAGCCGCTGTGAACAGACAGGTGAATATTAGGCACCGTTGACATTGCGATTGACGGGAGCCTGCAAAATCTGTCATAGATTACGAATAGACCCTGGAATTTCCCCAATATCAACGGGCCAACCCGTTTTCCCCGCCGTTACCAGCGTGTCGAGATCATGCATCTTCAGGAACTAAAACAGAAATCACCTGCCGACCTCCTTGCCTATGCCGAGGAGCTCGAAATCGAGAACGCAAGCACTCTGCGCAAGCAGGATATGATGTTTGCGATACTCAAGCAGCTGGCGCAGAACGATGTCGCTATCTATGGAAGCGGCGTTCTTGAAGTTCTGTCCGATGGGTTCGGGTTCCTTCGTGCGCCGGAATCGAACTATCTTCCCGGGCCTGACGATATTTACGTGTCGCCAAGCCAGGTCAGACGGTTCGGTCTGCGGACAGGCGACACAGTTGAGGGTGAAATCCGGGCACCGAAGGAAGGTGAGCGGTATTTCGCACTGCTGAAAGTCGAAACAATCAATTTTGAAGAGCCTGGTGCGGTTCGGCACCGGATCAATTTCGACAATCTGACGCCGCTCTATCCGGAAAACAAGCTGACGCTTGAGCTGCCCTTCGACCCTGACAAGAAGGACAATACACCGCGTGTAATCGATCTTGTCGCACCGATGGGCAAAGGTCAGCGCGGGTTGATTGTGGCACCGCCACGTACCGGTAAGACGATGATGCTGCAGAGCATCGCGCACGCGATTTCGGAAAACCATCCTGAAGTCTATCTGATCGTTCTGCTGATTGATGAGCGTCCCGAAGAAGTGACCGACATGCAACGGTCTGTTCGTGGCGAGGTGATCTCCTCGACTTTTGACGAACCAGCTGCCCGGCATGTGCAAGTCACTGAAATGGTTATAGAAAAAGCCAAACGGCTTGTTGAACACAAGCGTGATGTGGTGATCCTTCTTGATTCCATCACGCGGTTGGCACGGGCCTACAACACCGTGGTGCCTTCATCCGGCAAGGTTCTGACGGGCGGTGTCGATGCGAACGCGCTGCAGCGACCAAAGCGGTTCTTTGGTGCCGCACGGAATATCGAGGAAGGCGGATCGCTGACGATTATCGCTACGGCGCTGATCGAGACCGGATCGCGGATGGACGAGGTGATCTTTGAAGAATTCAAGGGCACCGGCAACAGCGAGGTCATCCTCGATCGCAAATTGTCCGACAAGCGGACCTTCCCTGCCATCGATATCACCAGATCGGGCACCCGTAAGGAAGAGCTTCTTGTCGACAAGGGCACGCTTGCCAAGATGTGGGTACTGCGTCGCATCCTGATGCAGATGGGCCCTGTCGATGCGATGGAGTTCCTTGTCGACAAGCTGAAACACTCGAAGACTAATGACGATTTCTTCGAGCAGATGAACAGCTAGGCGAAGGCCCTTTCAAGATCTATCAGCGCCTGCTTGCGGTCCAGATTGTCTGGATGTCGCGGCGAAAGGGTGCTGCCTCCACCATAATGTCCAAGCGCACCATCTTTTCGCACCACACGGTGGCAGGGATAGATGATGGGTATGGGATTGGTGGAACAGGCCGTTCCGGCGGCGCGCGGTGCCTGCGGCTTGCCGGCAAGCGCGGCATATTCAGCATAGCTGATGGTCGTCCCGTAGGGGATGAGGGCCATCGCCGTCAGCCATGCTCTGCCGGTCTGAGATGTTCCTTCAGCCATCAGGGGCAGGGTGAAATGCTGTCTGCTTCCAGCAAGATAGGCGGTGATCTGGCGGCATGTTTCACGTGAAACATCGTCCGGGTTGTCCGGCGTGGCAAAGGGATTCTGGTCCCAGTCCAGACGGATCAGATGGTGGCCGTCGCTGACGGCGCGCATATGGCCGAACCGGTTATGGAAGGTTATATGGAACCGTCCTGTCAGCGTGGTGTCATGTGGTATCATCTTCAGCTCCCAATATGCCCGTATCTGGTGTGGCGCCGCCGGGACATGATATGAAACTTGATGAAGACGTCCGCCATTGATCAGGCTATATCAGCCTGCAAGGAAAGGCATCATAATCATGCGTCATGATACGGACACCATATTTGCCCAGGCAACGCCACCGGGGCGTGCCGCCATCGCGGTCATTCGGATCAGCGGTGACAGGGCGTTTTCCGCGCCGTCAGCCTTTGGCTGTGATGTGCCGGAGCCGGGCCGGTTTCGTGTCGCGCGCCTTGTCGATGATGGTGGCAACCAGCTTGATGAGGCGTTGATCCTGGCGATGAAAGGCCCACGGTCCAGCACGGGTGAGGATGTTGTCGAGATTCACGCGCATGGATCACTGGCTGTTACAGCCGCCATCATGCGCCAGCTTGGCAGGCTGGACGGGTTCAGACCCGCCGGACCAGGCGAATTCACCCACAGGATGTTTGCCAATGGCAAGATCGACCTTCTTGGCGCCGAGGCTCTGGCGGATCTGATCGATGCCGAAACCGATCGGCAGCGGCTTCAGGCATGGCGTCAGCGCGACGGGGTACTGCATCGGCCTGTCGATAGCTGGCGTGATGCACTTGTGAGGTTGGCGGCACAGCTTGAAGCGGTGATCGATTTCGCCGATGAAGACCTGCCGGCAACCATCGAAACTCGTATTCGCGAGGATACATGTGCGCTGGCTGACGCAATTGAGCATGTACTTGATGACGATCACGAAGGAGAGCGGGTTCGAAGCGGGGTCACGATCAGCCTTGTTGGACCGGTCAATGCCGGCAAATCCACATTGCTGAACAGGCTTGCCGGGCGTGATGTGGCCATTGTGTCCTCACAGGCCGGTACGACACGCGATATTGTCAGCGTCAGGATTGATCTTGACGGGGTGCCGGTAACGATTCTGGATACGGCAGGCCTTCGCGAGACAGATGATGTCATCGAGGCGGAAGGTGTGCGCAGGGCCAGAAATGCCGCGCGGGACACCGACGCCGCGCTGCTTGTCGTCGATGCCTCTTCGGCAGACTGGCGCGCCGACCTCGCCACACTTCGTGACCTTGCCGGGCCCAGTCAGGCCCTTCTTCTGACAAAGCGTGACCGGCTTGATCATGCCGCGATAGCCGGCATCGCAGAAGAAATTGCGACATATGGCGAGGCAGCGCGCCTCGTATCCCTGGAAGATGACGCCAACAGGGATGAATTTGAACAGTTGCTTGCGCTTTTGCGGGGGCTCGTGATGCCGGCGAACAGGCCGGAAACACAGAGTATCATTACACGTGAACGACATCGTCATGCGCTGCAGCGGGCTGTGACGTCACTTCGTGCTGTCGATGGTCTTGATCTTGCAACGGCACCCGAGCTGGCTGCCGAAGAGTATCGACAGGCGGCCGACAGCCTTGGCAGGCTGACGGGTCAGGTTGACGTGGAAGAGCTTCTCGACAGCATTTTTTCCAGCTTTTGCATTGGAAAATAGGCTGAAAGGGCGCATAAGTCGCCCTGTTGGAAATGTTGGGCCCGTTGGAAATGCGGGCCCTTTTGGAAATGCGGAATAATCTGATGAACTGGGACGTCATCATTGTTGGTGGAGGGCATGCCGGTTGCGAAGCAGCCGCTGCCGCCGCGCGCATGGGTGCGTCGGTCGCCCTTGTGACCATGCGTGCGGACAGAATCGGCGAAATGAGCTGCAATCCGGCCATTGGCGGGCTTGGCAAGGGTCATCTTGTACGCGAGATTGACGCCCTTGATGGTCTCATGGCGCGCGCTATAGATGTATCCGGGATCCAGTTCAGAATGCTGAACAGATCGCGGGGACCGGCCGTCCATGGCCCGCGTGCCCAGGCGGACCGCGCCCTTTATCGTGACGCCATCCAGCGGCTGATTGCCGAGGCGGGTGTTACGGTGGTCGAGGCGGCGGTTGGCGATCTTCTGGTCAGGGACGGTGTCTGTTGCGGCGTTGTTGATGAGGGCGGAAACGCGCATCATGCCGCTGCGGTGGTTCTGACCACCGGCACCTTTCTGGGGGGGCTGATCCATCTTGGCGAGGAAATCACGCCGGCTGGCCGGATCGGAGAGGCGCCGTCAAACATGCTTTCATCCCGTCTGCGGGCCCTTGATCTGCCGATTGGCCGGCTGAAAACAGGCACGCCGCCGCGTCTTGACGGTCGTACCATTGACTGGGACAGGCTGGAGCGCCAGCCGGCGGATGACCCGCCGGTGCCGTTTTCGACGATGACAGACCGTATCACGGCCCCTCAGATCACCTGTGGTATCACGCGGACGACAGCCGAGACCCACAGGATCATTGCCGAATCGATTCACCTGTCGGCTGTCTATAGCGGCCAGATTGCCGGTCAGGGGCCGCGTTACTGCCCCTCGATAGAGGACAAGGTCAAGCGGTTTGCCGACAAGGAATCACATCAGATATTCCTCGAGCCGGAAGGCCTCGAGGACCATACAGTCTATCCAAACGGCATTTCGACAAGTCTGCCGCGTGACGTTCAGGACCGGATTGTTGCCAGCATTCCGGGGCTGGAAACAGCCAGGATCATGCAATATGGCTATGCCATTGAATATGATTTCATCGATCCACGGGCCCTGTCGCGCACACTGGCGTTGAAAGCCATGCCCGGCCTGTATCTGGCGGGTCAGATCAATGGCACAACAGGCTATGAAGAGGCCGCCGCGCAGGGGCTTGTCGCTGGTATCAATGCGGCTCTGCGCGCAGGCGGCTCACCGGACGGCTTTACGCTGGGGCGGGCGGATTCCTATACCGGTGTGATGATTGATGATCTGATCACACGCGGCGCGCCCGAACCCTACAGGATGTTTACCTCGCGGGCCGAATATCGGCTGTTGTTGCGGGCCGACAATGCGGATCAGCGGCTGACGGATCGCGGTATCGAGATTGGATGTGTCGGGGCTGACCGGCGCGTCGCCTGGCAGAAAAAGCGTACGGCGCTTGAGGCCGCCCGCCTTGTGGTCAAAGCCGCCAAGGCGCGTCCGGGTGAGCTTCGCGCCGCTGGCCTGCCGACACCGCGCGATGGATCGGTACGAAGCGCGGCGGACCTGCTGGCGCTGGACGATGTCGGGTTTGACCGGATCATCGGCTTGTGGCCTGCGTTGCGTGCCGTCCCCGAGGCGCTGCGCCCACAGATCGAGGCTGACTGCCGTTACGCTGGCTATATTGACCGGCAGCAGGCGGATATTGATGCACTGCACCGGGATGAGGCCATCACCATACCAGGGGATTTCGACTATTCGCTTGTTGGTGGATTGTCGGCAGAAGCCCGCGATGTGATGCGCCGCCTGCGTCCCGAGACAATTGGCCATGCCAACCGGCTTCCCGGACTGACCCCGGCTGCGGTGGTGGCCGTATTGCGGCACCTGAAACGTCAGCAGGCACAAACTCCGTGGTCTTGCGAGCCCCCTTCGGAATCATCTGTTGATGCGGGTGACCAGGCAAAAGCAGGGCAGGGATGACGATCCCCGAGCGCCTTGCCGCGCAGCTTGATGTTTCACGTGAAACAATGGCCAGACTGGAAAGCTATGTCGCGCTTGTCCAGAAATGGCAGCCGCGGGTCAATCTGGTATCCCCGGCGAGTCTGTCCGACATCTGGCCCCGGCATATCTGGGATTCGGCGCAGCTGGCACCGCATATTCCGGCTGGATCGACGCGCCTTCTCGATGTCGGAAGCGGCGCCGGCTTTCCCGGGCTGGTGCTGGCGATCCTGACGGACGCGGAATGCCATCTGGTTGAGTCGGATCAGAAGAAGGCCATCTTCCTGCAGACGGTGATCCGCGAATGTGGCCTGAAGGCAACGGTACATAACCAGCGTATCGAAACCCTGTCTTGCCTTAATGCCGACATCATCACGGCGCGGGCGCTGGCACCATTGGATCGGCTTCTGGTGCTTCTTGCCAGCCAGCTGCGGTCCGGGACGCGCTGTCTGTTTCTGAAGGGCGCCCAGGCTGAAAGTGAGCTGGCGACGCTTGGTGCGCAGCCAAATCTATCCTGGCGGCGTCATCCAAGCCTTACCAACCCTGATGGTTCTGTGATAGACCTGTTGGTGTCCTAGTCTGGAGCCGTGCAACACCATGACCGCAGCGCAGCGTATCATCGCCATTGCCAACCAAAAGGGCGGTGTGGGAAAGACAACAACCTCCATCAATCTTGCCACGGCGCTGGCCGCCTGTGGCCGGTCGGTTCTGCTTGTTGATTTTGACCCGCAGGGCAATGCCAGCACAGGCCTGGGCATAGAAGACCGAAGGCATAACAGCTATGGGGTTATTGCCGGCAGCAGTGACGTCAATGCCGCCATCCAGCCAACACAGGTGCCGCGGCTGGATATCATACCAACCATTGTGGATCTGTCCGCCGCAGAGGTCGAATTGTCCGACATGCCGGACAGGGAATTCAGGCTGAACACGGCATTCAAGAAAATATCCAAACAATATCAATATATTATCATAGATTGTCCTCCCTCACTTGGCATGCTGACGGTCAACGCCCTGACGGCGGCGACGTCGGTTCTTGTGCCATTGCAATGTGAATTCTATGCCCTTGAAGGGCTTTCCCAGCTGATGCGAACGGTCGAGGCGGTCCGGGCCGGTCTGAATGGTGAGTTGCGGATGCAGGGCATCGTGCTGACAATGTTCGATACACGGAACAAGCTTTCCGCCATGGTGGCGAATGATGTGCGAAGTCATTTTGGTGATCTTGTCTATAAGACGGTGGTGCCGCGCAATGTGCGCGTGTCCGAGGCGCCGTCTTTCGGCCAACCTGTGCTGATCTATGATTTGAAATGCCCCGGCTCGCAGGCCTATGCCGCGCTGGCGGCTGAACTTCTGCGCCAGGAGGCGAAAGCTGCCTGAAACGGTATTCGGTGGCAGATGAAAATGGAGACATCGAAAGATGGCAAAGACACCGGGACCCCGCAAAGGGTCGACAATGGCAAAGGATAAGGCAGCAAAGGCTGGCGCACCAGACAAGGCCGATGCCAGGCCAGCCGTGAAGAAAGCCACCGCATCCACAGCTGGCAAGGCACGTGGACTTGGTCGCGGGCTTTCGTCGCTCCTTGGCGATGCCGGTGTTGCCGCAACAACCCGTGCCAGCGGGACATCGACCGGTGCGCCGGTTCAGAGCGGGCTGACAGATCTGCCAATCGAATGGATCAACTCCGGCCCGTGGCAGCCGCGCCGGCGCTTTGATACGGCATCGCTGGCTGAATTGGCCGACTCCATTCGCAGCAAGGGTCTTGTCCAGCCGATTCTGGTGCGGCCAAAGGCCGGCGCGTCAAACCGCTATGAATTGATTGCCGGTGAACGGCGCTGGCGCGCCGCCCAGATGGCCCAGCTTCATACGGTGCCGGCAATCATTCGCAATCTGCAGGATGAGGAAGCCTATGAACTGGCGCTGATCGAAAATATCCAGCGCGCTGATCTGAGTGCTGTCGAGGAAGCTGAAGGCTATCGTCAGCTGATTGACAATTTTCACTATACACAAGAGCAACTGTCTGAAATCATTGGCAAATCAAGAAGCCACATTGCCAATCTACTGCGTCTGCTGTCATTGCCATCCGATGTCAGGGACATGGTTGTCGACGGAACATTGACCATGGGGCAGGTTCGTCCGCTGATCGGTCACAAGGATTGCGTGATTCTGGCCCGTGAAGTGGCGGCAAAGGGATTATCGGCGCGTCAGGTCGAGGCGCTGGCAGCGCGTGACAGGACCGGCGCTGGCAAGAAGGCTACATCCAAAACCGGCAAGATGTCTGGCAAGTCTGCCGATATCAGGGCGCTTGAGACACGCGCCGAAAACAGTCTTGGTCTGCGCATCGATATCGACTGGAATGAAGAGTCGGGCAAGGGCCGGATGGCGATCACCTTCAAGAGCCTTGAGCAATTCGAGGCTGTGATGGAAAAGCTGGGAATCGACTAACTACGAAGTGCGCGCGCCCGAAGACACAGACCAAGCAACGTTTGAGCGCACATCGCGGTGTCATTGGCCCCGCCTGTTTTCACAGCAAGCTCGGCATCCTGAAGCCGGTTGACGGCATCCATCAATGCGTCCGGTGACCAATGGCGAAGCTGGGATGCCAGCTTGTCCTGTAGTCGGAAATGCACGGGCGGCCGAAGTGATTTGACAGCCTGCTGGGCAGACCCGCCCTTCTGCATGGCACGGGCGGCCTGAAGAAGCTGCCTGAAATAGGCCTGGGATCCACGAAGCACGGTAACGCTGGCCTGCTGCTCACTCCATGCCTTGTCGATGGCGCGCTCAAGCATGTCGATCTTGCCATCGGCGGCGGCCATTGCGATATCGGAGATGACCAGTGTTCCGCTGTCTCCAAGAGCAATGCTGACATCCTCAAAGGACAGAGTCCCGCCGGGTCCGGCCAGAAGGGCCAGCTTTTCAATTTCCCGTCTTGTAGCACCGCGATCAGCGCCAAGCCGCATGATGGCGGCGGCGCGTGCGTCCTCGGTGATGGTGATATTGTCCTGTGCCAGCACTTCGCCCAGAACCGCGCCGATGTCACGTGCCTCATCCGGGTAACAGCCAATCGATGCCGCATGGTCGGCTGTTTCAAACAGCTTTACCAGCGCATGTCGGGTGGTGGTTTCGGTGGCCTCAACAATGATGAAGGCATTGTCAAGATTACAGGCCAGGGCAAGCTTGCAGGAGTCCAGCATTTCACTGCCGCGCCCGCGAACCATCACCAGTCGGCAGTCAGCTGTCATGGCCAGCGCCTCGGCGGCATCGCCAAGCGCCGCCGGGTCGGAGGAGAGGGTCTCGCCATCGAGACGTGTCACCGAAAACACATCATCCAGATCGGTGCTGAAATGGGACGCTATTTTTCGTGCGCGCTCACTGATCAGCCCAACATCACTGCCATGCAGGAGTGTGGCACGGACGGGCGAGGGAATGGCTGACAGGAAACTCTGGATCTGTCGCGGCGCGACCTTCATCAGGACCCGCTATTGTTCAGGAAATAGAGTTGGACACGGGCTGCGACACGGTCGGCAAGAAGCATCGCAAGGCGCTCACTGCCGTGCCGATCGGACCGGGTTTGCGCAAAATAGGACGAAACAGCGCCAAGCGTGGCGGTAGAGGAAATCGAATCTGTCAGCACAACTTCGCCGGACCGGCTGTCCACCAACTTTATCTTGGCTGTCATGGTCATTTTTTTCAGCTGTGATCCCGTGCCGCGTACCGCGACCACCGAACTTGAGGATTGGCTGAGGCTGGATGACAGGTCGTGCGTCGTGGTCCCGTCGGATCCGAGTTGCTCGCGAAGCTGCCGACTGTAGAGCTGCCCGTCGCGCCCGCCGCTTTGCAGGACATTGATCCCGATTTCCTGCTGGCGAAGCACCTCACCGGCTGTCTGGACGCGCATGTCAGCGCAGGCGGCCAACAGGCACAACCCGGCGATGACAAATGCCCTAGACAACAACATTGATGATCCTGTTCTTCACAATGATGATCTTTTTCGGCTGTTGACCTTCAAGATATCGGATTACAGCTGCCGAGGCCAGTGCGGCGGCGCGCGCCTCGTCATCATCCGCATCGCGCGGCAGTGATACCGTGTCACGAAGCTTGCCATTGACCTGAACGCCGATTTCCACACTGCTCTCGGTAATAAGAGAGGCATCTGCCTCCGGCCAGGGCGAGGATGCAAGCATGGTGTCATGGCCAAGCATCTGCCACATTTCTTCAGCCACATGCGGCGCCATGGGGGCCAGAAGCCTGGTCAGCGTTTCGATACCAAACCGCCGCGCCGCATTCGCCTCGTCAGAGCGGTCCTGCAGGTCGGAAATGGCATTGGCAAGCGTGTAGAGTTGCGCCACTGCCTTGTTGAAGCGGAACGCCTCGATATCGTCGGAAATGGCCTTAATGGCCCGGTGTGTGGCGCGGACCAGATCGGCCGGGGCTCCTGCGGTCGGCACGGCGCTGCCCTTTGCGGCAAGATCCGTGCTGCCGGCCAGGCGATAGAGCCGCTTCAGGAAGCGTGATGCCCCCTCAACGCCGGCTTCGGTCCACTCCATATCCCGTTCCGGCGGTGAGTCGGAAAGCATGAACAGCCGCGCTGTATCGGCACCATAGGTTGAAATGATCAATTCCGGATCGATGACATTGCGCTTGGATTTGCTCATCTTTTCGATGCGGCCTGCAATCACGGGCCCGCCGGTCTCGATATCCCGCCATTCATCGCCGTCGCGTTCAACTTCGGTTGGAAACAGCCATTTTCCCTTCTGGTCCTGGAATGTCTGGTGGCAGACCATACCTTGCGTCATCAGGCCGGCAAATGGTTCGTCAAGTTCAAGATAGCCTGTCTCGCGCAGCGCGCGGGTGAAGAAACGGGAATAGAGAAGGTGCAGCACGGCATGCTCGACACCGCCGATATACTGATCGACAGGCATCCAGTAGGCGGCCGCCTCGCGGCTGAATCCCTCTGGATGATCCGGGTCGGCATAGCGCAGGAAATACCAGGAGCTTTCAAAGAAGGTATCGAATGTATCCTGTTCTCGAATGGCCGCACCGCCACAGCTGGGGCAGGAGGTGTGTTTCCAGGTTGGATGATTCGACAATGGGTTGCCGGGCGTATCGAATTCGACATCCTGTGGCAGTTCGACGGGAAGGTCGGCCTCCGGCACCGGAACCATGCCACAGGATTCACAATGGACAATGGGAATGGGGCATCCCCAGTAGCGCTGCCGGGACACCCCCCAGTCACGAAGCCTGTATGTTGTCTGTCCTGTGCCGGCATCACCGGCTTCAAGCGCCCGGATCGCTGCGCGTTTGCCATCCTCGACGCTCAACCCGTCCCATTCCCCGGAATTGAACAGCCTGCCAGGTCCGGTATAGGCGGTGTCGGTAACCGTGAAACTGTCAGCCGCCACATCGTCTGGCAGAACAACGGGAATCACCGGCAGACCATAGGTGTTGGCAAAATCAAGATCGCGCTGGTCATGCGCCGGACATCCGAAGATCGCGCCGGTTCCATAGTCCATCAGCACGAAATTGGCGATATAGACAGGAAGCTGGCAGTCGCCCAGCAGCGGATGCTGAACGGTGAGTCCAGTATCATAGCCCCTTTTCTCGGCTGTTTCGACGGCCGCCTCGGAGGTGCCAAGTTTGGCGCATTCAGCGATGAAATCAGCGGCGGCGGAATCGTCCCGGCCAATGGCAACTGCAAGCGGATGGTTGGCGGCAATGGCAAGGAAAGAAGCACCAAACAGCGTGTCCGGTCTGGTGGTGAACACATCAATGCCGTCAGTCGCATCCGGCCCCGGCGCGCTCAGCGCAAACCGTACCCGCGCGCCTTCCGACCGACCGATCCAGTTCTGCTGCATCAACCGCACCCGGTCCGGCCACCGCTCCAGCCCCTCGATGGCACCAAGCAGCTCGTCGGCAAATTCGGTAATCTTCAGGAACCATTGGGACAGCAGACGCCGCTCGACCGGGGCGCCTGATCGCCACCCACAGCCATCGACAACCTGTTCATTGGCAAGAACGGTATTTTCGACAGGATCCCAGTTGACCCAGCTTTCCTTGCGATAGGCGAGACCCTTTTCAAGGAATTTCAGGAACATCCTCTGTTCATGGCGGTAATAGTCCGGGGTGCAGGTCGCCAGCTCACGGTCCCAGTCATAGGACAGACCCATGCCGCGAAGCTGGGATCGCATGGCACCGATATTTTCCGTTGTCCAGTCGCCAGGATGAACCCCCCGTTCCATTGCCGCATTCTCGGCAGGCAGACCAAAGGCGTCCCATCCCATCGGATGCAGCACATTGTAGCCGCGTGCGCGGCGATAGCGCGCCACGACATCGCCAAGCGTATAATTGCGGACATGCCCCATATGGATGCGACCCGACGGATAGGGAAACATCTCCAGAACATAATATTTCGGTTTTTCAGACCCGGTTTCCGCAACAAAACATTTGTCGGTTTCCCAGCGTTCCTGCCATTTTGCCTCGACGGCGGACGCGTTGTACTGATCCATGAATGTCACCCTGGCGGCGCGCCATGACGGCGTGATTGTGTAATTATTCGACGATTTCGGTAATTGTCTCGGCGCGAATTTCACGGGCCCGGTTCAGAACAAGCTCCTCAAGGCGCGAGGCGAATTCGTCGTCACGGACGCTGCTGCTCCAGGTGCCATCGGTGCCATCGCGTTTCTGGACATGAACGGTAACACGAATGGCGTCGGACCGAAGCTCACGCCCGGACACAAAAATCGTGATCTTGATCCGTTCATCGGTTTTGCCGGGAAGCGAGTACCAGTCGGACACGATGGTGCCGCCAAAGGTATCGACATCGGCAATCGGGATCAGCGAAATAATCTCCAGCGAGGCGCGCCACAGAATGGCGTTCACCGGCATGCCGTCGCCTTTTTCACCAGACAGGCCCCCAAGATCGCCCAATTTGATGCCGCCTGGCTTTCCAGTGAGGAAGGATACCGGTCCCTCGTCTTCCTGAACAGGGGCTGGTTGGATATTTGAACAGCTGGTGATCAGGAGTGTGACCAGCAGGATGGAGGCTATTCTCATGGCGCGTTCCCATAAAAAAACGGAGGGCCGGTTTCCCGACCCTCCGACATTACTCTAACTAACCTGAATTAGAAAGAGAGGTTCAGACCAACAGCAGTGTTGGTGCCGCTGTCCTTGGTACCGCCATTGTTGGTGTGATCCCAGCTGTTGTGGGTTACCGAAGCGGACAGGCCCGGTGTGATGGTGTAAACCAGACCATAACCGGTGTCCTTGAATTTGAAGTCGGTGTCCTTCTTGTTGTCGGTTTCACCAGTGTAAGCCTGTACAGACATGGCGTCGCTGATTGTGTAAGCAATCGACATCGAGCTTGCTTCATAATCGGCGTCAGACGCAGCGGAAGTGTCTTTCACTTCGGTGTCGTTCTGGGCCAGTGTCAGCGTTATGCCGCTCATGGCGACAACCAGACCCATCGAGGTGGCGTCGGTGCCGTCACGACCGGTTGTGGTGGCGGAACCCTTTGACGAAGCAGCGTACTTCAAAGTGATTGCGGCATCGCCAGCGCTCATCGAATACTGCGCACCCATCGCGGTAGTGTCTTCAGCTGCACCAGTGTCTGTGTAACCGACTGAGAACTGGAAACCGCTCATGTTTGGCGAAAGGTAGGATACATCGGTACCAGCGATCTGGCTGTCCGTTGGGTGGTAAGCCAAGGTGTTGGTGGCACCGTTGTAGTCTTCTTCAGCGGTGATGTCTGTGCTGGTTTCGAAGGCGTCGCCTGACTCCGAACCCTTGAAGCCAAGAGTGCCCCAATCATCGGAGATGCTGAAACCAAAGTCGTTCCAAGAGCCATTGGTTGTACCGTCTTGAGCGGTGTAAGCAGCCAAGCTCATGCCGTTGTCAGCAACTGCCGAAGCGCTGATCTTGAAGAAGGTCTTGTTGGTGATCGAGTTGTTGTTGGCGGACGTGCTGTTGGCACCCCCCCATGAATCATATACGAACTCAGCACCACCGGATACCGAGATGTCAGCCGAAGCAGCTGATACACCGCCAAGTGCAACGATGGCGGTTGTCGCAAGAAGAACCTTACGCATGTTGAAATCTCCCTCTAGAGAAACACGGCCACCATTGGCCGCGAGGGCTAAGTTATTAGTTTTTGGTTAATTAACAATTCCTTTATGAGCGATTAGTGCATCTTTAACGATTTATGTTGTATTTTTGCAACAGGATGTCGTCTGCCCCGCCCGAAGCCTGACAGTTTTCGGGGTCGGAACTGGCATCCCGCTATGCTCGTGGATATGCTGATGGGTATGATGGCTTGCGTCTCGCAGGTGACAGGCCTATGTCACCCGGACAGGCTGAGCGCAGGTGAGCGCCCCGATTGTCACATCCATCGCAAGGACAGGATCATGACGAGTCCGACAACCACTCTCGATATTGCGGCCAATCTGCAGACGGTCAGGCAGAAAATCTCTGATGCCTGCACGCCCGGCAGGGGGGATGGCCCCGCCCTAGTGGCGGTCAGCAAACGGCAACCGGATGACAGGATTGACGCCGCACTTGCCGCCGGACACCGGGTTTTCGGTGAAAATCGCGTTCAGGAGGCGCAGCAAAGATGGACCGATCGGCGGATCGCTCTGCCGGATCTGAAACTGCATCTCATCGGGCCGTTACAGACCAACAAGGCGGCTGACGCGGTGGCGCTGTTCGACGTGATTGAAAGTGTCGACCGGCCGAAGCTTGCCCGCGCGCTGGCCGCGGAAATGGACAGGCAGGCTCGCCGGCTTGCCTGCTACATTCAGGTCAACACAGGTGAGGAGCCCCAGAAATCGGGCGTCATGCCCGAAGAGGCGGATGAGTTTATCGCCTTTTGCAGGGATGAATGTGGTCTGGTGATTGAGGGGTTGATGTGCATCCCGCCACAGGATGAGGAACCGGCGATGCATTTCGCGCTCCTCGGAACCATTGCCGCGCGCAATGGCCTGTCCGGCCTGTCGATGGGTATGAGTGGCGATTATGAAGAGGCTGTCACGTTCGGTGCCACATCGGTGCGGGTTGGCTCGGCCATTTTTGGCACCCGCGGCAGCTGACACCGCCTTACTGATCTTTTGATCAGTCGTTCAGATGGCCGGCGCGGGTCCGTTTCGTTTCTATGTAACGGTGATTATGCTCGTTGCTTGGCGGTGCCATCGGCACGCGTTCCACAACGGTAAAGCCGCCTGCCTCGATCTGGGCTATCTTTTCGGGATTGTTGGTGATCAGCCGCAGTTGTGACACGCCAAGCTCTTCCAGGATCCGGCAAGCCGGCATGAAATGGCGTTCATCCATTTCAAACCCGAGGGCATGATTGGCATCGACGGTGTCGAGCCCGTTATCCTGCAGCGCATAGGCCCGCATCTTGTTGAGAAGCCCGATATCACGGCCTTCCTGCGCCAGATAGACAAGAATGCCGGCACCAGCCTCGGCCATCAGCGCCAGCGCCCCCTGGAGCTGGTCACCGCAGTCACATTTCAGACTGCCGAGAACATCGCCGGTAATGCATTGTGAATGCAGCCGCACAAGCGGCGCTTCCGCCGGATCGACCTGTCCGACGATCACCGCGAAATGTTCGTCGCCGCCCAGTTCGGCCCGGAACATCACAACTTCGGCCTCTGGTGCCACACGAAGTGGCACCCTGGCCCGTGCCGCGATGCTCAGGCTCTGTGCTGCGGCATCCATATATCCATCAATGTCGCGATCATTGATGACAATCAGATTATTGTCTTCATGAAGGCGTTTCTGAAACGCTGAATCCCGTGTCGGCAGTCTGGTGACCAGCGCGGCCGGCAGCAATTTGGCGATGCGAAGCAACCTCGTGGCATAATCGGCAAGCGACCCGCGTCGCTCGCCAACCACCGATGTCACCCCTTCAAGAAGGCCGACGGTCGGCTGTTCGACGGCAAGCTGTCCAATTCTGCTATGATCAAGATTGTGGGCTGGCAGGCTGGCACCACAGAATTCGGCCTCCAGTCGGCGGCCAAGACTTTCCATACGGGTTTCGGTCAGAATGAGTACCGCCCCCGAACCGGCAAGGCGCTGCATTTCGTCGCGCGCGCCATTATTCGCCAGCTCGGCAGCCTGCAACAGACAGGCAGCGCCATTTGACAACCGCAGCATCACGAGACCGCCGCGGCGCAGTTCCTGGCTTGCGCGGTCGGTCTTCAGATAGGTTCGTCTTGCATTCGGATCCCGCATCGTGACGCCTTTTGACCAGTGACAGGCCGTTGGGGTTTTTCCAGCTATAAGAATTAGGTTAATTTGCTACAGGATGACAACGCGATGCCTCCTTGTATGGAGTGACTGATGAAATTGCAAGGATTGGACGGCAGCGCCGTTTGGGACAATGAGCCGAAGGGTCGCCTTCTGGTGGTTGATGATGACGTGTTTCTTCGAACCACGCTGAAGGAACAGTTTCAGGCCGAGGGCTTTGACCAGATTTTTGAAGCCGGATCCTTGATCGAGGCCTTTGGCGCGGTTGAAGACATCATCCCCGACCTGATCATTCTCGATATCCGCCTGCCTGACGGCAATGGTGTTGAAATCTGCCGCAAGCTTCGCGAGCGGGGTTTTGAAAAGCCGATCATCATGCTGACCGGCCAGAACGCCGAGGAAGATATCATTGCCAGTCTCGAGGCGGGCGCCAATGACTATGTCGTCAAGCCGATGCGTATGGGAGAACTTCTGGCGAGGGTGAAATCACAGCTCTGGCAGCACAAGGCATCGGATACAGCGCGGTTTTCCATCAGCGGCCTCAGTTTCATACCGGCAAACAAATTGCTGAAGATGGCCGATGATTCCCGCAAGGTCATCCTGACGGAAAAGGAAGCCACCATTCTCAAATATCTGTACCGGGCCTATCCAAGTTGCGTTTCAAAGGAAGAGCTTCTTGCCGAGGTATGGGGATTTCAGAACGGTCTCAGCACACATACGGTTGAAACCCATATCTATCGTCTGCGCCAGAAGGTGAAGCGGCTGACAAAACAATCTGTCATCATCACCACAACAACCGGATATGCGCTGGATTCCATCAACTGACGTCACAGCCACGCCCACACAGATACCATCCTGTAGGTCGTCATCATGCTGTTTGCTGAAAGTCTGGCTGGGGCGGTAGGATTCGAACCTACGATACACGGTACCAAAAACCGATGCCTTACCACTTGGCTACGCCCCAATCGCGAAGTGGCCGCAATGTAGCGACCTAGGAACGGGCGATCAAGCCCGATCACGCGCCGGATGATGATTTAATTGATCGCACGCGACAGCTGCCATTTTGTCTCAAAAGCCTGTGGCGACCGCCCAGTAACCCTGGTCAGCCAGATGGGCGGCGGCGGCGCTGGCCAGACCGACATCATCAAACAGCGCAAAGCATGCCGAACCGCTTCCCGACATCTGTACCGCGCTGGCACCGTCGCACTGGGCCATCCTGTCCATAAGGTCGCCGATTTCCGGGCAAAGCCTGATCGCGGCGCTGGTCAGATCGTTGCCACGCTGAATGATCCGATGCAACTCATGGGTTGTCAGGGCCACCTTATCCACCCTGTTTTCCATCTTGGCCCGCCTGGCGAATTCCCTGAAAACGGCAATTGTCGATAGCGACACGCCGGGGCGCGCAAGAACGACATGACCATGCGGGGCGGGGTCGAGGGGGTGAAGCTGTTCACCAATGCCGGTCATATGCTGTGCTGTCCCACCCAGACATACCGGCACATCAGCACCCAGCGCCAGCGCCAGCGCGGCAAGGCTGTCGCGGTCGGGTCGGTGGTGGGCGTTGCGGTCCAGATACCGCAGCACAGCCGCAGCATCGCTGGAGCCACCGCCAAGCCCGGCACCAACTGGAATCTGTTTGTCCAGTGTCATCGACAGGGCGCCGATCACCCCGCCGGCCTCGCGATATTTCCTGATGGCCCGAAGGCAGATATTGTCCGGCCCATTCTCGATGTCGGCGGCGAACGGTCCAGCAATATCGAGAATATCCGCGCCATCACAGCTATTGGCCGGGCGGATCGTGAGCCTGTCGCCAAAACCGGTGAAGACAACAACCGAATCCAGCAGGTGATAGCCATCGTCGCGGCGACCGGTGACCGTAAGGCACAGATTCAGCTTGGCGGGGGCCAGCATGCGTTCATATCCGCCCGCCGCCACCGCCATATGTCAGTTTGATCCGGGGATTTCAGATGCCGGCAGACCCTTGGCCAGCCTGTCAGACAGCTTTTTCTGCTCGGCGTCATCGGTGCTCAGTGACAATGCAAGCCGCCATTTGAAGCGCGCCTCGTCATACCGACCAAGAACCCAATAGACATCACCAAGATGGCCTGTAATCTCGGGATCGGCAGGTTCGAGTTCGGTCGCCCGTTCAAGATACCCGACGGCAGTTGCCGCATCACCCAGCCGAAAATGCACCCAGCCAAGCGAATCGACGAAAAATCCACTATTGGGGCGCTGGATGACGGCCTGCTCGATCATCGCTATCGCCTCATCGAGATTGCGGCCCTCATCGGCCCACCAATAGCCGAGATAATTCAGTGCAAACGCATCGGATGGGTCGATTTCGATGGCGCGCAGCAAATGTGTTTCCGCTGCCTTGGTCTCGCCAAGCCGTTCCAGTGACACGCCAAGGCTTCGATGCAGGCTGCCACTGTCATTGCCGAGATCGAGCGCCGCCATGTAGGCGTCACGCGATTGCCTGAATTGCCGGTGCCGGCGATGAATGTCCCCAAGCCGCTGGCGAAGCGCCGCATTCTGGGGATCCATGGCAACAACCTGCTTCAGCGTTTCGATGGCGCGGCTGAAATTGCCCTGCTCTTCCACAACCGACACTTCGGTCAGCCGTGCCAGCTGGCCGAATTCATTGTCCGAGGGGATTTGCGCCAGTTCGACCAGCGCGTCGTCCCGCTGGCCAAAATCGGCCATCTGTTGCGCCATCAACAGTCTGGTGAACTGGTTGCCGGGATCGATAAACAGGCTGAAACGAAGGCGCGCCGATATCGACTGGCTTGGTTCGGTATCTCGCTGGTCAAGTGCCATCGCAATGACGGCATTGGCGATCATCTGGCGAGGTTCTGGCGTGCTGCCGGCCTGACGTTCAAGTGCCGCGCGCACCACGCCGACATTGAATTGGCTGGAAAGCCGTGTGGCAAGGATCCTGTCGACGGCGTCCCAATTGCCGCGCCGCGCATGAAAGGCGGCAAGCTGAAGCATCAGATGCGCGCCCTCAAGGGAGGTTTCCAACCCGTCGACACGCTGCTGCGCCTCGCTCGTCAGCCCCAGATATTCGGTCATCAGTGCGGCATGAAGCCTGAAATAGGACGGCATGCCGCGATCCTGATCGATGGCAAGCCGCCCGGTGTTCAGAAGCGCTGAAATCCCGGCATCACCCTGGCCGTCGGCAACAAGGCTCCAGCCCTTGATGATGCCCGCCATCACCAGCGCGGTTCCGTCCTCGGCGATTTTGTCGGCAAGCACCAATGTCGCTGGCCAGTCGCCCTTTTTGATGGCCAGCGCGGTCCCCGGTTCCCCGCCAAGTGGCACGACGATGTTCAGGCTTTCCAGCTGGCGACCAAGGGCTGCGGCGCGCTCGATATCGCCATAGTAATATTGGGTCAGAAACGCCTGGCGAAGCAGCGGAATGCTGTCGACCTCTGCTTCCAGTGTCTCCAGAAAAAAGGTCGCTGATGTGCCAACATCATTGAAATAGAGTGCTTGTCGCGCGGCAAGATAGTGCCCTGCCGAGGTAATCGTGTCATGGCGGCGTCCGGAATCGGATGCGGTGAGGGTTACAGCGCTGCCATTGACGATCATGTCATTATTGCCGGACCCGGACTCCGGGGTCGGCGCTGCAACGCCGGGCGCCGTAACAGCAGGTGTTGTCTCGACCGGCACCGTCTCGATCGTAGTTGTCTCGACCTTTTGGGGCACAGCCCCGCCACAGCCAGCCACCAGACTGGTCAGCAGCCCTGCGGCAACCAATTGCAAGGATCGCGTTGCGATGTGTGATGCTGGCTGCGGGCCAGACATGACCCCTCCCTGGTTACATATTCGGATAGTTAGGGCCGCCGCCACCTTCCGGCGTCACCCACACTATATTTTGGCTTGGGTCCTTGATATCGCAAGTCTTGCAGTGAACACAGTTCTGCGCGTTGATCTGAAGACGGGCATTGCCACCACCATCATCACGGACGATTTCATAGACGCCGGCAGGGCAGTATCGCTGCTCGGGCGAATCATAAAGCGCCAGATTGTGCGAAATCGGTATTTCCGGGTTCCTCAATGTCAGGTGCGCCGGCTGGTTTTCCTCGTGATTGGTACCTGACAGATAGACGGATGAGTTACGGTCGAAACTCACAACCCCATCCGGTTTTGGATATTCGATCCTTGGTGCGTCGGCTGCCGGTTTCAGCGATTCATGGTCGGGGTGATGATGCAGCGTCCAGGGCGCGTGGCCTCTGAACAGATAGGTGTCGAGCGCGGCATTGGCCATACCGAGCCACAGCCCCTTGGCAAATCCCGGACGGATGTTGCGAACCTTGTAGAGTTCCGCCCACAGCCAGCTGTCCTGAAGCTTGGCGGCATAGCTTGCCGGCTCATGGCCCGGCTGCATATCTGCAAGCGCCTCGAAGATGGCTTCGGCAGCCGTCATGCCAGACTTCATCGCTGTATGTGTTCCCTTGATCTTGGGAACATTCAGGAACCCTGCCGTACAGCCGACAAGACAACCACCAGGGAAGGTCAGTTTTGGAATCGACTGAAAACCACCCTCGTTCAGCGCCCGCGCGCCATAGGCAACACGGCGTCCGCCTTCGAACACTTCACGAACAGCCGGGTGTGTCTTGAACCTCTGGAACTCTTCAAAAGGCGACAAATGCGGGTTTGAATAATCGAGCCCGACAACATAACCGACAGCAACCTGATTTCCGTTCAGATGATAGAGGAATGATCCGCCATAGGTATCGGTCGACAGCGGCCAGCCAACCGAGTGCCAGGCTGTGCCCGGTTTGGATTTCTCGGGATCAATATCCCACAGTTCCTTGATGCCGATGGCAAAGGTCTGCGGATCCTTGCCTTCGCGGAGATCGAATGTGTCAAACAGTGTCTTTGTCAGGTGGCCGCGGCACCCTTCGGCAAAAATCGTCTGTTTGGCGCGCAATTCCATACCGCGCATGAACATATCGGTTGGCTCGCCATCCTTGCCGATGCCCATATCGCCCGTGGCGACACCGCACACCGCGCCGGACTCATCATAGAGAACCTCCGCAGCGGCAAAGCCTGGATAGATTTCCACGCCAAGCGCCTCGGCCTGCTCGCCAAGCCAGCGGCAGAAATTGCCAAGGGAAATGATGTAGTTGCCGTGATTGTTCATCTGCGGCGGGGTCGGCATCCGGATCGCGCCGGTTTCGGTCAGGAACATGAATTTGTCGGCCGTGACCGGTGTGTCCAACGGTGCGCCGCGGTCCTGCCAGTCTGGAAGAAGCTCATTCAGGCTGCGTGGCTCCAGAACCGCACCGGAAAGAATATGCGCGCCCACTTCGCTGCCCTTTTCGATCAGACAGACCTCGAGATCGCGCCCGGCTTCGGCTGCCAGCTGCTTCAGGCGGATCGCCGCTGACAGGCCGGATGGGCCGCCACCGACGATCACGACATCGAATTCCATTGCTTCACGTTCCATTTTCCCACCCCTTCCCGGCCGTGGGCATTGCCGGGATCTTCATTGTCATTGCGGTTTCTGGCATTGTTATCGCGACTTCTGGTTATATGTTACCAGGTAACAGAGCAATAGTTGCCTTTTTGGCGCAACCGGATAATCAGGAATTCGACGGAAAATGGCATGGTAGCGAATTCGCATGACCGAAGCACCCTGATCGAACAGCTTGCCTGGCAGCACGCCATGGGCATTGACGAGATTCTGCTTGATATACCGGCGCCCGAGCAGTCGGTGGCGATGTCGGCGCTGCTGTCACCTGTCCCATCACCGGCAATTCCGGCGGTGTCGACAGACCATAGCCCCGGCACCCCAACCGCCGGTCAGGTGCCTGTTGCCGACAGGCCTGTCTCTGCGCCACCGTCCGCCCCACAGGTTGCGCCAACTGCGCAGTCGCCGGACCAGTCGGCAACGCTCGCCGGCATCACCGATCTTGACGCACTCAGGGCCGCCCTTGAGATGCTGGATGGCTGTGCCCTCAGACATACGGCAAGCAACATGATTTTCGCTGATGGCAATCCCGGCGCAAGGCTGATGGTGATCGGTGACGTGCCCGGCCGGGATGAAGACAGGGTCGGGCTGCCACTTGTCGGCGCAGACGGTCAGCTTTTCGACAGAATGCTGTCATCCATCGGCCTGTCGCGGGCCGATATCTATCTTGTACCGCTGATCCCCTGGCGCCCGCCGGGCAATCGTACGCCAACAGCCGAGGAAATGGCGCTGCTTCTTCCCTGGTTGTACAGGCATGTCCAGCTGGCTGCGCCTGAAAGGCTTCTTCTTCTTGGTGGCGTTACGGCAAAGGCTGTCCTGCCACCTGCCGGCGGCATTCTGAAGTTGCGGGGGCGCTGGCATGATATCGACTATGGTGATGGCAGGCCACGACCAACCCTGGCAACTCTTCATCCAGCCTATCTGAGCCGTTCGCCGGCGCAAAAGCGACTGGCCTTTGCGGATCTGGTGGCTCTTGCCGGCAAACTCGGATAAGGTGCGGCGTCTTTGATGGACAGGGTCGGATGATCGCCATGCGTACCGGGATGCTGAAACTAGGCCTGTCGGGCTTTCTGTCTGTGTTGATCTGGTTGTCGGCTGCGCCGGCACAGGCGGTCACCACGCAGGATGTGCCCACCACGCAGGATGTGCCCGCCCCGCTCAGTGATTTCGACGTGGCGCAGTATCAGCGACTGTTCCATCTTCAGGAAGTTGGCCGGATGAAACAGGCCACGCGCGAGATGTTCCGACTGGAAAATGACCTCCTGCGCGGTCACCTGCTGTCACAGCGTTACCTTCACCCGACAGCCTGGCGGTCGAGCTACAAGGAGCTGTCATCCTGGCTGAAGGCTTATAACGATCATCCGGATGCCAGCCGTATCTTCTGGCTGGCGAAAAAACGCCAGCCAAAGGGCGCTGCCGCCCCGCGGTCGCCAAAGCCGGGATATCTGAATGGATATGGGCTGAGCAGTGGCAGCAGCTATCGTCCGCGCATACCGACATCGACAGCTGGACGGGCCTCGCCGCGGACCACAAGGCGGGTGGCCCTCGAGGTGCGGCGCGCCATTCGGCGTGGCTGGCCGAGCGGCGCTCTCGAAGTGATCGAGAATGAACGCAACCGCCGATATCTGACCAAACAGGAAGAAGGACAGCTTCGCGGCGAGATTGCGCATGCCTATTTCATTTTCGGCGTTGATGAAAAGGCCATCCGGCAGGCTCGCCACGGTATCGGCGCGGCCCGCGAAGATGCCTTCATGGCCTATTGGGCTGGCGGTCTGGCCGCCTGGCGAAGTGGCCAGACCGAACTTGCCGGTGCCTTCTTCCGCACATTGGCCGATGATGACCGGACATTTCCCTCGCTTCGCAGCGCGGCCGGCTTCTGGGCGTATCGGGCCGAGATGCGCGAGAGCCGACCGGAACAGGCAGTTCGTTATCTGGAGATCGCCTCGCGCGAACTCCACAGCTTCTATGGCGTCATGGCACGGCAGATCCTTGGCCAGGATTTCGATCTGAAATTTGACCTTCCACGCTATGATGACGGATTTCTCGACTGGCTGTCGGCGCGGTCCGGCGGGCAGCGGCTGTTTGCCCTGTTGCAGATTGGGCGGGTCAATGACGCCGAACGCGAGCTGCGCTATCTTTGGCCAGACATGCCGGAAACTATGCAGGAATCGGCGCTTCGCTTTGCCATCGATCATGGCATGGCCGGTCTGGCCTATCGGGCCGGTGAATTGCTGCGGCGCGACAAGGGACGGATCTGGCTGGGCGCGATCTATCCGATCCCGCGCTACGATGTTGAATTTTCGGTTGATCAGGCACTGGTATGGGCGATTTCACGTCAGGAGTCCGGCTTCAATCCGCGGGCGAAAAGTCGTGCCCGCGCCGCCGGGCTGATGCAGATCATGCCCTCGACGGCGTCTTTTGTGACCCAGAACCGTGCCTATCGGGGCCGTGACAAGCATCTGTTGCTGAATCCGCAGCGCAATCTGGAAATCGGTCAGGCCTATATCAACAAGCTGTTGAACGAGCCGCTGATCGACCAGTCGATTGTGCGTCTTCTTGCGGCCTATAACGGTGGTCCCGGCAATCTGCGCAAATGGCTTGCCCGCATCGATCATCAGGATGATCCGTTTCTGCTGATTGAATCGATCCCGGCGCGCGAAACACGCCATTACATCAAGAATGTCATAAGCAATCTGGCCCTGTACCGAATGCAGCTTGGCGAGCCGGCACCGGAGCTGCGCGAACTGGCCGCGGGCGGTCAGGGCCGATTTGTGTCGCTGTTTGTGCCGCCGGTGGTAAACTCCGACGACGGGTCCTGATCCCGTCTGCAAGGGAGGTCTTGATGGCACAGAATACAGATCGTCTTGATATGTCGATCCCGTTTCAGCCGGTCAACATCGCGGTGATGACCGTGTCCGATTCCCGCACCGCCGATGATGATCGCTCCGGCGATCTTCTAGCCTCGCGCATTGCGCAGGATGGCCATTCGCTGGCCGCGCGGATGATCGTGACCGACGATGTCGAGAAGATCATCTCCCAGCTTCAGGACTGGATTGCCGATCCGGCAATTGATGTCGTGATCACCACCGGTGGAACCGGGTTGACCGGCCGTGACAGCACGCCGGAGGCATTTGCGCGGGTTGTCGAAAAGGACATACCCGGCTTTGGTGAGCTGTTTCGCTATCTGTCCTTTGCCAAGATTGGAACCTCGACCGTGCAGTCACGTGCGCTTGCCGGCGTGGCGGGAGGCACCTACATGTTTGCGCTTCCCGGGTCGCCATCTGGGTGCCGTGATGGTTGGGATGACATTCTGCGCTATCAGCTTGATATCCGGCATCGGCCCTGCAATTTCGTCGAGATCATGCCGCGCCTGACCGAATCCTCGACCACCCGCCGCACTGGCTGATGCCAGATCTGTCGATTGAATCGGGTTTTACCGGCCCGGTGATCGGCATTGACGAGGCCGGTCGTGGCCCCTGGGCGGGCCCGGTGACAATCGCTGCCTGCTGGCTCGACCAGACGGCGCTTGCAGGTCTTGTTCCGGGACTGGATGACTCCAAAAAGCTGACCGCCACACAGCGGGCTGCCTTCAACAGCATTCTGACAGCGCCGCCGCACCGCCATGCCGTGATCTCGATCCCGGTCGACATTATCGACCGTGACGGCATCCTGAAAGCAACGCTTGCCGGCATGGTGGCGGTGGCGTTAGAGCTTGCCGCAAGACTGGCGGAAAACGGCCCTGGAACGGTGGCGCAGGTGCTGATCGACGGCAACCAGATGCCGGATCTGGAATTGCCGGCGCAGACAGTGGTAAAGGGAGATTCGCGAAGCCTCAGCATTGCTGCCGCTTCGGTAATTGCCAAGCATGCGCGCGACCGGATCATGCTGGACCTTGCCGGCAGCTGGCCCGGCTATGGCTGGGAAACCAATATGGGTTATGGCACCAGAACCCATCAACAGGGGCTGGCATCGCTTGGGGTGACACCACATCATCGGCGCAGCTTTGCGCCTGTTCGTCGCGCCCTGTCGGACAGCAACTGACGGCGGGATGAATCCCGACCGACGACGCGACACACCCGCACAATTCATGACAAACCGTCAGCTGCCCATGCGCTGGGCACAGAATTTGCACAATCGCCACCACTAGATAATCAGTCCTTTGCGGCACCTTACACCAGATATTGTGATGCTGTGAAAAGTTGGCGTCAGACGGTTGACTTGTAAGGGCTTTGCTCGTCTTGTTGTGGTGTCAACACGCTGAAAGAAAGAGAAAAACAGGTGGCAGGCGTAAAAAAGAACATAGTCATTGAGGGGAATTGCCTTGAGGAGCTGAAGCGGCTTCCAGCGGCCTGTGTCGACCTTGTCTTCGCCGATCCACCCTATAATCTGCAGCTTGGTGGCAACCTGACCCGGCCTGACCATTCGGCGGTCGACGGTGTAGAGGATGCGTGGGATAAATTTGACTCCTTTGCCGCCTATGACCAGTTCTCGACAGCCTGGCTTGCCGAGGCACGGCGCGTTCTGAAACCCGATGGCGCGCTGTGGGTCATCGGCAGTTATCACAACATCTACCGGCTTGGCCGCATTCTTCAGGATCTCGACTACTGGATTCTGAATGATGTCGTCTGGCGCAAAACCAACCCGATGCCGAATTTCCGGGGGCGCAGGTTTACCAACGCGCATGAAACGCTGATCTGGGCAGCGCGCTCGCAGGGCACGCGCCACACCTTCAATTACGAAGCGATGAAGGCGTTGAATGATGATGTGCAGATGCGCTCTGACTGGGAGTTGCCGATCTGCACCGGCGCCGAGAGGCTGAAGACGGAGGGGCGCAAGGCGCACCCGACGCAAAAGCCCGAATCGCTTCTGGCACGGGTGCTTCTGGCCTCGACCAATCGCGGTGACATCGTTCTGGATCCGTTTTTTGGCAGTGGCACCACCGGTGCCGTCGCCAAACGGCTGAACCGTCATTTCATCGGGATCGAGCAGGATCCGACCTATGCGGCGCTGGCGCGCGCGCGCGTCGATTCAGTGACGCCGATTGCCTCGCCCGATCTTCTTGCCACAGAACCGAAACGGGCCAAGCCGAAGGTGCCGTTCGGCAGTCTGATCGAACGCGGTCTGATCAAGCCCGGTGATGTGTTGTTTGATACCAGGAAGAGATTTACCGCACGGGTTCGTGCCGACGGCTCGCTTGTCACCGACAGCAGGGAAAGCGGATCAATCCACAGCCTCGGGGCGAAATTGCAGTCGCTTCCATCCTGTAACGGTTGGACATTCTGGCATATCAGCCGGGGTGGCAAGGATGTGGCCATCGACAGCTTTCGTGACGAGGTTCGTGCCGCAGATCACCCGGCGGGCGATTCCGGCACCTGACCCTGCTGTCCGTTTGACCTGCTAGCGCCGTGGCATCACCAGCCAACCGGCCAGCAGCATCAGAATGACGATTGCCATGCCGGCGCGATCGCTTCCGGTGGTGGTGACAAGCACGCCGTAAAGAAGCGGCCCGACAAAGCTTGTCGCCTTGCCCGAAAACATCATCAATCCAAACAGACTGGCACGCTGGTCAGCCGGCGCATGTCGCGCGACATAGGTGCGGGCGGATGACTGAAGGGGGCCGATAAACAGGCCAAGCGTAGCCCCGGCGGCCCAGAACACAGCCTCGCCAGGGGCCAGAATGGCTATCAGTCCAAGTGCCGACAGCGCCACAAGACATCCGCGCATCACCCGGACCGACCCGAACCTGTCATCCGCCATGCCGCCAAGCGCCGCGCCGATTCCGGCGGTGATGTTGAGAACAATCCCGAAGACAAGCACCATCGTCTGGGAAAACCCGAACACTGTGGCGGCGTAGATTCCGCCAAAGGCAAACAACGTCACCAGCCCGTCGGCAAACAGCATCCGTGCCAGCAGAAAGCGTGGCATGCCGGGAATCGTCATCGCCACCCGCAGGCTTTGGTGCAGGCTGGCAAGAAACGGTGTGGATGAACCGGTGGGTGGCGGGGACGGCACGACAAGGAATAGCGGCAGGGCAAAAAGGCATAGCCACAGCGCCGCAAAACACATGGTGATCCGGATATGGCCGGCATTTTCCTTGCCAAACCCGAAAGCCGGATGATCGGGAAGAACAAACAGCAGCAGAACGATCACCAGCGCGATGATCGCGCCGGCATAGCCAAGCCCCCAGGCAAGCCCGGACGCGCGTCCGAATTCATCTGTCCGTGCGACCGAAGGCAGCATTGCGTTGTAGAAGACAAAGCTGATTTCCATGACAAAGATCGACAATGCCGACAGGCCAAGCGCCAGCACGGCGAACGAGGCGTCAGGTTTGACAAACCACAATCCGGCAGTGGCCAGCGCGCCGGTTGCCGTGGCCACGGCAAGGCATGATTTTAGCGCCCCGCGCCTGTCGGCAAACCGGCCAAGAACCGGCGCGGCCACGGCAACGGCAAGGGCGCTTGCCGATGTCATCCACGCCCAGGCGGCGGTGCCTCCCTCGGGCATCACGGCGGTGGTGAAAAAGACGGAAAAGATGAAGGTGGCATGAAGTGTGGGAACGGGTGAACTTGCCCAGTCATAGAGTGACCAGGCGATCAGCCGGCGGCCGAGGCGCATGCCTTTCCTCCCACAGGGCCATGGCGGCGGCACCATGCCGCCGCGCTATGACTCGTAGGTTTGCAGGGCTGCCACCGGGCAGTCAAGACGCTGTCTTCCCTTCAGTCCGGTCAGCTCGATCACGCAGACAGCGCCGGCCAGAATGCCGCCACACTGGCGGACAAGCTGCGCTGCCGCCTCAAGAGTGCCGCCCGTGGCCAGCAGGTCGTCACATAGCACAACACGCCGGTCGCGGAGCTGCCGGCTTGCCTGAATAGACAGCCGCGCCTCGCCATATTCCAGCGCGTAGGCCTGTTCGATCAGCTCGCCGGGCAGCTTGCCGGCCTTGCGGACCATGACCATGCCGCAGTCCATGGACAAGGCCAGCGGCAGGGCAAACAGAAAGCCCCGCGCATCGACGCCGGCAATGATATCCGGTCGCATCGGGCGGGCCAGGTCACTGAGCGCCGCCATCGACTGGCGCAGCGCCGCCGCATCCTCGAGGATCGGGCTGATGTCATAGAAGGTGATGCCTTCCTTTGGAAAGCCCGGCGTCTTGGAAATGAACGGATCGGCGTTAAACGGCATTCTGCGCTTTCTTTTCAAGCCGCCGCGCATGAAGAACCGGCTCGGTATAGCCCGAAGGCTGTTCCTTGCCACGGAAGACAAGATCGCAAGCCGCCTGAAACGCCACCGATGAATCGAAATCCGGCGCCATCGGGGTATAGGCGCTGTCACCTTCGTTCTGGCGATCGACAACGGCTGCCATTTCCTGCATGACCGACATGACAGTGGCCTCGTCGCAGACACCGTGATGCAGCCAGTTGGCTATATGCTGGGATGAAATCCGAAGCGTCGCCCGGTCCTCCATCAATCCGACATCATGGATATCCGGCACTTTCGAACAGCCGACACCCTGATCAACCCATCTGACGACATAGCCAAGGATACCCTGCGCATTGTTGCGAAGTTCCTCGCGGATATCCTGTGGTGACCAGTTTGGGCGGCTGGCCACCGGGATCGACAGAATATCCTCGCGCCGTGCCGGGGTGCGGCTGGCAAGTTCCGCCTGGCGGGCGGCAACATCGACCTGGTGATAATGCAGCGCGTGAAGCGTCGCGGCTGTCGGTGACGGCACCCAGGCGCAGTTCGCGCCGGCCAAGGGGTGTCCGATTTTCTGCTCAAGCATGTCAGCCATGCGGTCCGGCATTGCCCACATGCCCTTGCCGATCTGCGCGCGTCCTGCAAGGCCGCAGGCAAGACCGATATCGACATTCCAGTCCTCATAGGCGCCAATCCAGGTGGCTCCTTTCATGTCTGCCTTGCGGATCATCGGGCCAGCTTCCATCGAAGTGTGGATCTCGTCGCCGGTGCGGTCGAGGAATCCGGTATTGATGAAGACAACGCGCGATTTCGCGGCGCGGATACATTCCTTCAGATTGACTGTTGTCCGGCGCTCTTCATCCATGATTCCCATCTTGATGGTATTGGCCGCCAGCCCGAGAACATCTTCGACCGCGCTGAAGATTTCGTCTGCAAAGGCAACCTCGACCGGGCCATGCATTTTCGGCTTTACGATATATACGGACCCGGCAGCGGAATTTCGCCCGGCCTTCAGATCCGCCAATGCCCCGGCAACCGTCATGAACGCATCCATGATCCCTTCCGGAATGTCGCTTCCATCCGCCAGCCTGATTGCCGGATTTGTCATCAGATGACCGACATTGCGCACAAGCATCAAGGCGCGCGCCTTCAGATGAGCCGCACTGCCATCAGCGGCGGTATAGGCGATATCATCGGCCAGCCTGCGGGTGACAGTGCGCCCGGCTTTGGTGAAGCTTTCCTCGAGTGTGCCGCGCATCAGACCAAGCCAGTTTGCATAGGCACAAAGCTTGTCCTCGGCATCGACAGTTGCCACTGAATCCTCGCAATCCATGATGCTGGACAGCGCTGATTCCGCAACAACATCATTGATCCCGGCCGCATCGTCACGCCCAATGGCGCCGTTGCTGTCGATCTTGATGATGATATGCAGCCCGTTATTGCGAAGCACCACCATCTCCGGTGCGCCGGCCGCGCCGCCATGTCCGGCAAAGGCACCGGCATCGGCCAGTGAATCCGCTTCATCACCGCGCCGCAGCACCAGACCGCCATCGGCAATGTCCAGTCCGGACACATCGGTCCAGCTGCCATTGACGAGAGGGAAGGTTTCGTCAAGGAAGGCGCGCACGCGGGCAATCACCTTGCCACCGCGGACAGGGTTGTATCCGGCCCCGTCAGCATCATTGTCAAACGGAACGGCGTCGGTGCCGTAAAACGCATCATAAAGGCTGCCAAAGCGTGCATTGGCCGCATTCAGCGCATAGCGGGCATTGGTAATCGGCACGACAAGCTGGGGCCCTGCAATGCTGGCGATCTCTGGATCGACACCGCTTGTCTCAACGCTGAAATCCGGGCCTTCCTCGACAAGGTAGCCAATATCTGTCAGGAAGTCTGTATAGGCAGCGGCATCAATGGCTGTTGCGCTATTGTCCCGCAGCCAGCTGTCAATCCGGGTCTGCATTCTGTCGCGTTCGGCCAGCAATTCGCGATTGCGCGGTGCCAGACGATGCACGGCCGCGTCAAACCCGGACCAGAACTGGTCCGGCGTGACCCCGGTTCCGTCGAACAGCGTGGTGTCGACAAAATCGGCAAGCTCTTCAGCAACCGAAAGGTTCGCACGCGCGACATAGTTAGGCATTACAGTCTCCAAGCTATGGATTGTCCGGGGCAAGAGAGCGCCACATATAAATGCTGCCGGTCACCTTGCCAAGTTAGTTGCGTCATTCCGCCAGCCTCATCCCGGCCTTTGCCTGATGGTTTCCCTTGTAGGGGTTTCCAATCGGCAATTGATTTTTGCATCGGGGATATTTGAACAGGACGGGTAATGACAGGATCTTAACCTGCGATAACCTTTCATGTGTACTGCCAGTCAAGCCCGGCAGCCTTCAGCGCTGTCTGAATTTCGTCGATCAGCCGGTCCAGTCCGGCAGCGCTGTCTGCCTCGGCCCGCGCCACCAGCGCCGCCTCGGTGTTTGACGCCCTGACCAGCCACCAGCCATCAGCGGTGCGCACCCGCACACCGTCAATGGCGTTGACATCCTGTTCGTCCCGCCGGGTCAGCACGTGGCTGTGGATATTATGCATGGTGTCGAATTTCCGGGTGTCCGGACAATCGATACGAAGTTCGGGTGTGGCATGCTGGTCTGGCAGTGAATCCATGAATGAGGTGATCGACTGGCCGCTTTCCACCATCTGGGTGATCACGCGCACGGCCGCATATATGGCATCGTCAAATCCGAGATATCCGTCCTTGATGAAGATATGGCCCGACATTTCACCGGCAAGCGGGGCGCCGATATCCTTCATCCGCTGTTTCATATGGCTGTGGCCGGTCTTCCAGATTTGTGCATCACCGCCGGACTCGGTTATCAAACGCAGTGCCGCCTCCGATGATTTGACATCCAGAATGATTGGCGCACCCCTGTGCCGGGGTGCAATTTCCTGTGCCAGATAGGCGGTCAGAAAATCCCCCGGCACCTGACGTCCGGTGGCGTCAATCACGCCGATGCGATCCCCATCACCGTCAAAGCCGATTCCAAGGTCGGCCCCGGCGCTGGCAACTTCGGCGCGAAGCAGGTCCAGCGTTTCCGGATCAACAGGATTTGGATGGTGGTTGGGAAAGGTGCCGTCGATGTCGGGAAACAGCACCTTGTGAACGCCATCAAGCCGACCAACAAGCGCTTCGGTCACCGGGCCGCTGGCGCCATTGCCACAGTCCCATATGACCGACAGTCCCGTTGCCCGGGCGCTGGCGGCAAGGCGATCGATATAGGCAGGCTGGATGTCCTGCCGGGTGACTGTGCCACCGCTTCGCCGGGTCACACCATCACGGCTTGCCGCGCCAAGCGCCACGATGTCATCACCGAAAAACGACTGGCCACCCATCACCATCTTGAAACCGTTGTGAGTCGGCGGATTATGGCTGCCGGTCACCTGGATGGCACCGCCTGTGTCAAGCTCGGCAGCGGCGAAATACAGCATCGGCGTCGGACCGCACCCAATATCAATGACCTCGGCACCGCCGGCCTGCAATCCTTCAATCAGCCGCGCTGCCAGCGCCGGTGATGACAGCCTGCCATCCCGACCAACGGCGATCCGCGATCCCAGATTGCGCTGCTGCTGCATGACAGCAAATGTCAGGCCGATGGCAAAGGCATCGTCGTCATGCAGCGTCTGCTGATAGATGCCGCGAATGTCATAGGCACGCAGAATTGTTGGATCGAAAGTGTGGTGGGTCATTTCACCCGCTCCGCCATCCAGTCGCGCAGATCATCTGCAAGTACGCCATTGGCAAGGCCGAAGGCGATATTCGCCTGCAGGAAGCCAAGCTTCGATCCACAGTCGAACCGTTCTCCAGAGAACCGCAGGCCTTTGAAAGGTGCGGCACCGATCTGCTTGGCAAGGGCGTCTGTCAGCTGGATTTCGCCGCCGGCGCCGCGCTCCTGACGATCCAATGTTGCAAAGACCTCCGGCGCAACAATGTAGCGGCCAACAACACCGATGGTTGATGGGGCCTCGCTGGGTTTTGGCTTTTCCACAAGACCCCGAACATCGACAATCCGGCCATCATCATCACCCGGCGTCACGATGCCATAGGCGCCGGTCTGGTCGCGCGGCACATCCATCACCGCCACCATGTTGCCGCCACTATAGGCGTCGACCATTTCCTTGACGCAGCTTTGTCCAAGGATCAGATCGTCTGCCAGAAGCACCACCACCGGACCGTCCCCAATCAGGTGACGCGCGCACCAGACGGCATGGCCAAGGCCGGCAGGCTCCTGCTGCCTGACATATTGCACGGCACCCGGGCCATGCATCATTGCCTTGACGAGATGCAGCGCCTCGTCCTTTCCCTTGGCCTGCAAGGTGGCTTCAAGTTCGAATGAATGGTCGAAATGGTCTTCGATGGCCGCCTTGTTGCGCCCGGTCACGAAGATGAATTCCTCGATCCCTGCGGCGGCGGCTTCTTCCACCGCATACTGGATCAGCGGCTTGTCGACGACGGGCAGCATTTCCTTTGGCAATGCCTTGGTGGCCGGCAGAAAGCGGGTTCCCAGTCCACCAACTGGAAAGATGGCTTTTTTGATCATCAGGTCATCCTTGCAGTGGCAGGCCTGTGTTGGTAGGCATGGATAACCGTGCAGGGATTGCCGGTCAAGATAGCAGGACAGGTTCCTGCAATGAAGGTAGGCCATGTCACAGTTCAAAACAGACTCGCTTCGTGATCTTCTGCTGACCTCTGCCGAGGTCAAACGCCAGACGGCGGATCGGTGCAGCGCCGCGGCGATGGAGGCGGCACACATGATTGCCACTTCCTTGCAGGCTGGTGGCAAGCTGATGCTGTGCGGCAATGGCGGGTCAGCGGGTGATTCCCAGCATCTGGCGGCCGAGTTTGTCGCCACACTGGATCATCGTCGGCCGCGCGCTGGCCTTGCTGCGCTGGCGCTGACGACCGATACGTCTTTCCTGACAGCCTATGCCAATGATTTCGGGTATGAAGGCGTGTTCAGCCGTCAGGTTGAAACACTTGGCAATGCGGGAGATGTACTGATTGCCATTTCGACCAGCGGCAATTCGGCAAATGTGCTTGCGGCCTGTATCGCGGCGCGCCAGGCGGACATAAGGACCATCGCCATGACCGGCGAGACGGGCGGCAAACTGGCGGATCACGCAGATATTCTTCTGGCGGTGCCGAGCAGCGTGACAATGCATATTCAAGAGGCGCATATCGCGCTTGGTCATGTAATCACACTGGCTGTTGAAAAGCTGATTGAAGTCTAGCCAGGGGCGATGCGCGGCGGCCCATCATCTGTCGATCCTCTGGTAATCAACCCTTTCTATACAGAGCATATAAATCTGTTATATTAGATTTATGAAAAAGGATTTTTTCCGAAAGATGGCGTTCGGGCTTGGCCCTGACGAGGCGGTGCCAGAGGACCCTGTCGCCTGGGCCGAGGCGCAGGTCGACACCGTGCCCCCATTGGTCTGGGACGGGGATATTCCAAGTGCCGATCAGCTTCTCGATGCGCGGGCAAAATTTGTCTATACCGACCGCAGGGTGATCCGCAAGGAGTTCAAGGGTGACCGCAAGGCCTATCGCGAGGCCAAAGACCAGCTTCGGTGGGAAACGGGTGAAAAATATTACGAGAATCTGGATCTTTCCATCCGGCACAACACGGCGCTGAAATCACAGGCACCGGTGTTCGAGCGGCTGTGGCTTTTCTGGCACAATCATTTCGCCATCGCCGAAAAGGACCTTCTGGCATCCTGGAATACCGGTGCCTATACGCGCGAAACGATCCGTCCGCATATGTGTGGCAGTTTCACCGATCTGGTAAAGGCGGTGACGATGTCCTGGACGATGATCCACCATCTTGACAACAGCGAATCCGTCGGCCCGAATTCGAAGCGAGGCAAGTGGCGCAGGCAGAATGGCGAGCCTGCCACGGTGAATGAAAACCATGCCCGGGAATTGCTGGAGCTGCATACAGTGTCACCTGCCGCCGGCTATTCGCAGCAGGATGTGGTGGCCCTGTCCTATATCATGGCCGGCTGGGGTCATGACTGGTCGGAAACGCGTGAGGAATGCAACCCTGTCGAGTTTGACGCCAAGAAGCACGAGCCCGGCAACCATATCGTCCTTGGCAAGCGGTACAAGCAGCGCGGCCTCAGCCCAAAAAGCAAACTGATTGACGCCATCGAGGGTCTGTGCGCGCATCCGATGTGTGCGGAGTTCGTATCAACAAAGCTTGTTCGCCATTTTGTGACTGACGATGTCACACCGGAAATGGCGGCGCCGGTTATCAAGGCCTGGCGGGAAACAGACGGTCACCTGCCGGCGGTATACAAGGCCCTGATCAGGGTGGTGTATGACCATACCGGGACGCACCGGAAATTCCTGAACCCGGAAGTGTGGATGCTGCAGAGCGTCAAGCTGGGTCAGGCCCCCTGGCCGCCGCAACCCGAAGACATGAAGTACGATTTCAAGAGTAAACCAAAGGGAATACTGAACAGGCCGCGATCCGTGATGTGGGAGATCGGGCATCATCCCTACCGCCCGGCGCAGCCAAACGGGTGGCCTGACACCGAGGCCGAATGGTTGTCTCCTGAATTGCTGATCCGCCGGCTTGCGCTGGCCAAGCGGATTGCCGACGACACCAGAATACGGCCGGCCTTCGACAGCTCCATCGCAAAGAATTTCGATAATGCCGCTGATGTCATCGACTATCTGAACACATGCAAGGGTAATGGGGCGGGCGACTATGTCGCCGCGCGCACCGATGGCATCTATCTGTTTCCCAGCGAGTGGATGTTGAAGGTATGAGAGTGAACAGACGAGAATTCATCGCCGCATGCGGCTCTCTCACACTTGTGGGGTCACCGCTGTTCAATGCCCGCGCCGCGACGCTGGCCAAACGAAATCTGGTGATTATCATGCTTCGCGGCGGCATGGACGGCCTCACCGCCGTACAGCCGCGCGACGGTCAGATGAAGAAGGCGCGTCCCGACATTCTGGTCGAGGGTACAAAGACGCTGACCTCGGATTTCAACCTTCACCCCCGTCTCAAGGCGTTCCATGAATGCTGGCAGGAAGGAACCGCAGCGGTCTATCACGCCACTTCCATTCCCTATACCGGGCGGTCGCATTTCGACGGCCAGAACCTGATGGAAACAGGCGCGCATATTGCCTATGCCGAAAAAACGGGTTGGCTTGGCCGCGGCATGGATGCCGCTGAACTCGACGGTCTTGCGGTGTCGCTGCCGATGCCGCTTCTGCTTCGGGGCAGCACAGGTCTCGACAACTACTTCCCGACCTATATGCGTATGCCGTCACAGAGCGCGTTGGAGAACATTCAGGCATCCTACACGCCTGGATCCGATCTGGCCCAGACTCTGGACAGAATCCGGCATCGCCCGGGCTCGATGATGGTCCAGCGTGGTGGCAACAAAGCCCATGAACTTGCCAAGGTGGCGGCAAACGAGCTGGCGCGTGAGGACGGGCCCCGGATCGCGGTGTTCGATCTTGACGGATTTGACACCCATGCGGCGCAGGGCGGAAGCGATGGCGAACATGGCGAGCAGCTGAACAATTATGACAGGGTACTGTCCGTCCTGAAGGCCAATCTTGGCGATTCCTACAACAACACGCTGATCCTGACGCTGACCGAATTTGGGCGCAAGGTCGAGCAGAATGGTGGTTATGGCACCGAGCATGGGTACGGAACAGCCATCCTGATGGCCGGCGGTCTGGTGAAAAAGGCCGATATCCATGCTGACTGGCCGGGATTGCGATCAAAGGATCTGTTCGAGGGCCAGGATCTGAACGCCACGGTCGATGCGCGGTCAATCTACTGCGCTGCGATGGCCGCCTGTTTTGACATCGATTTCAATTTCATGAAGAAACATGCCTTCTGGGACGAAGATCTGACCGACGTCACGGAAACGCTGTTCCGCGTCTGATGGTCCTGTATCATGCCGGATTGTCCCAACATCGGCATTCTGCGCGAATTGGCATGAATGTTGCTGGCCAAACGTATGTTTGGCGATAGATCACAAACTTCAAGATTATCCGGGCCCGCCCTTGTCGGTGGGTGTTTGATGGCGCTGTGTCTGTCGTCATCGGCCTGGGGTCAGACCGGAGTTTCGACCCAGACCGGAGTTTCGGCGACGCGGCTGGCAACCCTGCCCGCAAACGTTGCCCCGGCAGGCCCGGAGTCCGGGCCTTTGTCGCATCTTGAAGGCCAGCCGCAGCTGGCCAAACATCTGTCTCGCATCAATCAATTCCGCACCCTGTTCCGCAATGACAGCCAGCGGCCGCCGCAGCAAAAAGAGATGGCATCAGGACGGCTTATGGCGGACGCCGCGGTGGTCCCCCGAACCGATCCCACTCCGGAAACCAATGTTGCCGATCTGGCGATCACGGCATTGGAAGAATCCCGATCCGCAAGGCGATATCCCTCAACATTCTATCCGGGCGTCGGTGTGGTCTTTGCGCTGAAGACAATCAGCAATCTGTCCGAGGACAGCATGATCAGCGCGCTTCGTACCGGTGCCACGCCAATCTATGACCAGTCTGGCGAGGTCATCGGGGTGCAGCACCCCAGGACCGGCCTCTTGCTTGGCGGCCGCCGAAGCTGACATGGCCGAAAGTGGCGACCAATATTTTGTTTCGGGCATTGCTTTGCATGGCTTAGATACTTATCCACCCAAGACAACGACCTTTAGGCCTATAACTGGGCAAGCTGATTTTTCAGGCTAGCCAGAGCCGGCATCCAATCCCCTGCCGCAGGTTGCCGATGGAGAGTCATGTTTGGATACCAAGGTGTGGTCGATCCGGAAAGCTCCCATCGCCAGTCAGGAACATGAGGCAGCAGAACCATCGTTGGAAGACCCAACGCACCAGCCAAGTGGGCGACACTCGTATCGACGCTCACTACGGCATCAAGTGTGCTGCAAAGCCCGGCTGTATCGGCAAAATCTCCCAATTCCAGCATTTCTATGGTTGGTGAAGTTGGCGCGTTGAAAAGCGCCCTTTCTGTAATGCTGATATCCTTTTGTAACGCCACATAATCATGCTCGGTGGGGAGAAGAGGCACCAGGCTTTGCAAAGCAATGCTTCGGTTATGATCGTTGACGTGTTTAGGATTGCCACGCCATACCAGACCGATCCGCTTTGTTTCTGTGCGAGGAATCTGCTTGGCCCACTTCGCGCTCACTGCTGAAGGAGCGCGAAGGTATTCTCTTGCAACCGGCAGGCTAGTCCAGTAAGGGGCCATCAGATGTGCCAGGCTCATCAATGAGCATTGATAGTCGCCGCGGTCCCGTTTGACCAATCGCATCGCCTGATCATCTGTGAATTCGATGAACTCTATGCAGTCAAAGCTCTCAGCGAACAGATTCTTCAGCCCGCGTTGGACCAGAACCGTAATTCGCGTTGTTGATGGGTCGAGGAGATTTATGAAGCGCAGCATCATAATGCTGTCGCCAAATCCCTGTTCAGCATGAACAATTAATCGTTTGCCATCCAATGAGGCCTTACCGTCCCAAGCGGGTTCCGGCCCATCATACATGACTTTGAATTGTGTCTTTAGCCGCAGTCGCCATTCTGCAGCTTCAAACCCAGCCTTCACATTACCATCAAGAAAATGTGGAAGCGATTTCAGATATTGAGGCTCAGGGTTCTGCGGATCCTGATCGACTGCGCTTTGAAACCAAGATGCGGCTATGTCCAGTGCGTGGCGATTGATATGGCACAGCCCAATATTGCACATGGTGGATATGTGATTGGGTCGTAGATGAAGCGCCCGTTCATAAAATTGTATGGCTTCGTCAGACAGGTTGGTGTCGCGGCAGATATTTCCAAGGCTATAGATAGCTTCGAAGTGATCGGCATTTTGGCTAAGAATTCTTTCAAAGCAGGAAGCGGCGCGGACATTCTCCTTCAGAGCCCGGTAAGCACTGCCGAGAAGAAACCAGAAATCTATATTGCTGTCGTCCCGGTCTACCAAAAACTGAAAATGTGAGACTGCCTCCTGCGCCATGTCTGCTTTAAGACATGACTCACCAAGCTTGCGGATTGTGTCGATGTCAGCTGGCCGTAGATTTAGCAAGGCTTTGAATTGCCTGATAGCCTCATCGTATTGGCCCGACTGGTAATAGAGATTGGCAAGATTATGTAGTGCGATGTCGCGCTTCGGATCCAGTCGCACAGCCTCGGCGAGGTGACGTTCTGCTCGCGCGAAATCGCCTGTCGCTGCAAGGGCTGCACCCGCAAGCTCGTGTAGTCCGGGCACCCCGCGATGTTTCCTGATCAACGGTAGGGCCTTCTTGATTACTGGCCCGTATTTACCCTGTTGAAACAGGCTTAAAAGCTGCGAGATGTCCTGTTGTCTGAGTGCCACCACAACGCCGCCATGAAATACTTGTAAGACCCGGTTTGCAATGGTCTGACCATCGATCTTGCGCACGCCATACCGCTAGCCATTAGCCACCAAAGCCAGATTGTATGAGCTTTATATAGTATCAGGTCTAGGTTTCTTGATATTTTTGTCCGCATTTGCCCATTGAATGGTGTCACCGAATTCCATAGGTGCAGACCTCCCAAGATGCGTGATAGCATGCAACCCCGTTGTTGATATGGGTTTACATGGTGACAGAAGGCATAAAACACACTGTCCTTCCGGTATGTGAATTGCGGATTGTGACCTACCGTTCCGTATTCCAGTAGCTATCATATGAGCTGTAAAACATAGCCACCTTCGGCCACAGCTCGTTCGCGGGTCGCAAGGCCCGTCCGGGGTACCCCATATTTGTGCAGGTACGACCGAGAGGGATTGCTGGCGGGTTGTTTTCGGAATGTAAAACGGATGGTCGAAAAGGAATGCTTCAACGGTTCACGCGACGAAAAGCTGTTGGTCGTTCCTAAAGAGGTGGTAAAGGAAATGTGGAAATGGCAAATCTGAGCGGTTCAGATTGATCTCAAAAAGCCCTTTCTCATAGGTGATCTCATCGACAAGACCA